>JAEUUQ010000258.1 GCA_016787505.1 Saprospiraceae bacterium
TAACGCATTTATCCGGGTTTGCGGTGTTTGTACCGCTTTGCTGTTGCCGGTTTTTTGCCTGCATGCGCAAGAACTTCGCGAAAATGAGCGCGGAGAAAAGATTATAGTATACCCTGATGGCAGTTGGCAGTATTTCGGCGATTTTGCCGCGCCTGCCGCCGACCCTGCCGATTCCGCAACAAAAAAAGAAAAAGAAGGCAATAAATATCCCATTTTTGTGGGCACGGTCAACCCACTGGAAAGCCCGGTATCCGTTACCGAAGAAGATATTTTTAAAATTGCCGTGCGTCGCTCCCAATTGGCGCATGATGCCGCGAGCATTGCCGAGAAACGCGCAAAAGAAGCCGTAAAGGCTCGCGAGGCGATTGAAAAAGAATACACAGCCCTAAAAAATAGGCAAGATGTAGACGAGGACGACTTGCGCCAGGTTCAGATTCGCCTCGATGCTGCCCGGCGGGCGGAAAACGAGACGACATTGGAGAAAAGCAGGGCTTCAGAAGAAGTGATGAGAGCTACAAAACTCACCGAAAAAGGCAATTATCTCACCGAGTTTAAGTCGACCCAGCAGGCCCGACAGCAGCAATCCAAGCTCAGCAAAACGCAAAAACTGCTGGCCGCCGAGCCTTTCGAAAATTTGATCCCTCTTAGCGATAATACTACTGCCGGACTTGCCGACCGCAATCTCGATCTCATTGTAAATCCGCCGGCAGCTTCGTGCCGCATGGCATACGAAGGAAAAGACGACGCAAGCGGCCAGTGGCGCCGTGATGTGCAAAAGCAGTTGTTGTTTACGCATACCGACGAGCGGCTGCGTATGTTTCTCAAAGACAAAGAATATCTCCGCTGCGAGGGCTTTTTTACCTCGCTGGGCGGCTATCGCTTTCTCACGCTGCAATTTAGTTTTGCCTATCCCAATGCAAGAGAAGCCTACGGGTTTATTGAAAAAGGCAGCACGCTTACGATCAAGCAACTCGACGGCAATTTTATCAACCTGCGGGCCGGCAAGATGGACCGCGGCAGCTACGATACCGAAACCGAGATCCTGACTTACCGGGTGCATTACCCCATCGATCGAGGTCAGATGAATCTGCTCAAGGAAAGCGAAGTGGATACCATTCTCGTGTTTTGGAGCACGGGTTATGAAGAATACCAGGTATATCAGCTCGATTTTTTTATTAACCAAATAACCTGCCTGGAGAAATAACGGCATGCGCGCTTCTAATCAAAACCAATCCTCCCTGCACGTGTTGGGCCTGCAATTGCCCACCGACCCCCGCTGGGTAAATATGGCGGAAATAGATCTGGAAGAAATCCTCACCGACCACGCGTATTGCGAGCAGAAAGCTGCTACTTCCTGCATTTCGCTGATCCAGCAATATCCCGAAAGGGCCGAGCTGGTGCGCGAACTGGCGCCGGTAGTCACAGAAGAATGGGGGCATTTTCGCATGGTTTTGTCCGAACTCGATAAAAGACAGCTCAAGCTGGGGCGCCAACGAAAGGACGAATACGTGAATGCACTGCTTCAATTCCAAAAAAAAGGCGGCTCGCGCGAGGAAACTTTATTGGAAAAACTGCTCACCTGCGCTCTTATTGAAGCCCGCAGTTGCGAACGATTCCGCTTGCTATCATTGCACATCAGCGACGAGTCTCTCCGCGATTTTTATTACAAATTTATGGTAGCTGAAGCCGGCCACTACCGCCTGTTTATCGACCTGGCCAAGTTGTATTGCGGCGAAGAGAAGGCCTGGGCCCGCTGGAAGGAGTACCTGGCCTTTGAGGCCGGGTTGATGGAGACGTTGACGCCGCGCGGGGATAGGATGCATTGAGCGACTGTACGACTGTACGACTGTACGACTGTACGACTGTACGACTGTACGACTGTACGACTGTACGACTGTACGACTGTACGACTGTACGACTGTACGACTGTACGACTGTACGACTGTACGAACATAAGCCTACAAGATACGGGAAGCTCCTAAGTTCGCAAAGTCGTAAAGTCGTAAAGTCTTACAGTCGAGCCGCAAAGTCCCTACCAAGGCAGTTCCCCCAAATCCACATTGCCACCGGTGAGAATAAGCCCCACCCGTTTGCCGCGAAACACATCGGGATAGCTGAACACCGCTGCCAGTGGCACCGCGCAAGATGGTTCAATAATGATCTTCATGCGCTCCCAAACCAGTCGCATGGCGGCTATGATAGCCTCTTCCGATACGGTGTAGATCTCATCCACGTGATGCCGGATAATGTCAAAGGTCTTTTCGCCCAGGTTAGTGCGTAGCCCGTCGGCGATAGTCTGGGTGGTGGCATTGGAGGCGATGTGGCCGCTGTGCAGCGAACGCCAGGCGTCGTCGACGGCTTTGGGTTCGGCGCCGAATACCTGTATGCCCGGCGAGGTATACCTTACTGCCAGCGCCGTGCCGCTCATCAATCCGCCGCCGCCTACCGGGGCCATCACGATTTGCAATGGCTTTGCCGCGGTGTCTTCGAGCAACTCCAGGGCGGCCGTGGCCTGCCCGGCGATGACGTTGTAGTCGTTGTAAGGGTGGATGAAGGTGGCGCCGGTGCGCGCTACGACTTCCTGCAGCGCGGTTTCGCGCGCTTCCACAGTGGGCGCGCAAAAGGTGATCTCGGCGCCGTAGCCCCGCGTGGCCGCCTGCTTGATGGCCGGCGCATTGGAGGGCATGACGATATAAGCCGGCACGCCCAATTGCTGGGCCGCCCGCGCTACTGCCTGCGCGTGGTTGCCCGAGGAATGAGTAGCCAACCCCCGACTAGCCTGCTCGGCGCTGAGCCTCAAGGCCGCACTGGCCGCGCCCCGCATTTTGAAGGCGCCCACTTTCTGGAAGTTTTCACACTTAAAATACAATTCCGCCCCCGTCATTTTATCAATAGTCGAACAAGTCATCACAGGCGTGCGGTGTATGAACGAAGCGATGGCCGCGTGGGTGGCGCGGAGGTCTTCAATGCTTGGAATGGTATGTAGTTGGTGCATGATTTTGATGTGCTGATGTGCTAATGGGTTAATGTGCTGATAATTAGTTAATTAATAATTAAAAATGAATAATTAATAATGTTTTGCATATCAGTTTTATTACAAAATTAATTCAAAACATCAGCACAACTTGTCCCGAATGAAGTTCGGGATCAGCATCCCGACCTCCTTCCAGTCGGTACGGGACTCCCCCGATTTTCAATCGGGACTCACTTCGTTCGCCTTCGGTCGCATCAGCACATCAGCACATCACTTCCCCCCCACCACAATAACCACCTCTCCTTTCACCGCATCTTTCTGCCGGTAGTATTTCAAAATGGCTTCAAGTGTATCGGTACGGAGGTCTTCGTGCAATTTACTCAACTCGCGTGCCACGCAGGCGGGGCGCTCAGGGCCGCAGTATTCGATAAGTTGCTCCAGGCATTTGACAAGCCGGTTGGGCGACTCGTACAACACAAATGTATTCGGCAAGGCAGCCAGGTATAGCAGCCTCGTCTGCCGGCCTTTTTTGTGCGGCAAAAACCCCTCGAAGTGAAAGCGGTCGCAGGGTAAACCCGAGGCCGCCAGGGCGGGCACAAAAGCCGTGGCGCCCGGCAGGCACTCCACGCGCACACCCGACTGCACGCAGGCGCGCACCAGCAAAAAACCAGGATCGGAGATGCCCGGCGTGCCGGCATCGGTGACCAACGCCATGTTGGCGCCGCCTTGCAATTGAGCTGCCAGCGAGGTCACCGTAGCGTGTTCATTGTGTGCATGATACGAACGCAAGGGCGTAGCAATACCGTAATGGGTAAGTAATCTCTTGGAAGTGCGCGTATCTTCGGCTAATACCAGATCTACCTCCTTGAGTATCCGTATGGCCCGCAGGGTCATGTCTTCGAGGTTGCCGATGGGGGTGGGGACCAGGTACAACATGCGCGCCGTGCCCTAAAGGGCTTTTATCTCGTAGTGGAAGGTCTCCATGATGAGGTTGGCCAGCAATTTGCGACAAGCAGTTTCAACCTTCTCTTTTGCTTCCGCTTCCGAGCCTGCTTCGAGCTGCATTACGATGTGCTTGCCGATGCGAATATCGGAAATGCCGGCAAGGTTGATGTTTTTCATATTATTAGCCACCGCTCTGCCCTGCGGATCCAAGAGTTCTTTGTGTGGCATGATGTTTATTTCAGCGATGAAGTTCATGTGCTTGTCTTTCCGGATGTAAAATAAATAATGAGGTTGACTAATAGGTAGAGCAATATGACCGCCGCCGGCGCCGCCCATCCCAGGACGAAAACCAACAGCAGGCTTACCGCCGCAAAAATAAACTTTATCTCGTTGCCTTTCCAGCGCAGCCCGCTGATTTTAAGGCTGAACATCGGTATTTCGGATACCAGCAACCCACTCAACAGGGCAATCATCACGTATAACAGCCAGGGCTGGAGCAGTATACCACCGAGCCCAAAGCTGTCGAAGTGCACGACAAGCGCCAAACCAGCCACCAAAATGGTGCAAGCCGGCGTGGCCAAGCCCAGAAAATGCTTCGTCTGCCGGGTATCGATATTGAATTTGGCCAGGCGAAGCCCCGAAAAAACCGATAGCACAAAGCCGGGAAAAGCCTGCCACGGAGGAGCCTCGAATACCACTGCTTGCCCAGGAAAAGCCTGCCAAGCCGGCCCCTCGGGCATAAAAGCCTGGTTGAGCAGCATAAACAACATAGCCCCCGGCGCAACACCAAAAGATACCATGTCGGCCAGCGAATCGAGCTGTATGCCTATCGGCGATTGCACGTGCAGCGCCCGGGCCACCGCCCCGTCGGCAAAGTCGGCTACGGCAGCCGCCGCAAGCCACCCCACAGCAGTCAATATATCCCCGCCCAATATGCTCACGATCGCACAGCAACCGCAAAACAAGTTGAACAAGGTGATGGCATTAGGCAAGTGCTTAGTCATGGTATTAATATTTGACTGTACGACTATACGACTGTACGACTTTACGAGCGTACGTACAGTCCTACAGTCGTACAGTCGCAAAGTCGCAAAGTCACCCCCGATCCGCCCCCACCGCCACTCCCCGCTCCGGGTCATTAATCCATTCGCTCCACGAGCCCGCATACAGCAGCGCGTCGCCCAGTCCCGCATGGGCATAGGCCAGCAGATTGTGGCAGGCAGTCACGCCCGAGCCGCAGTAAAAGACCGTATGGTCGGCAGGTTTTCCTTCCAGCAGTTTTTCAAAGCGCAGGCGAAGTGCCTCGGGGTCTTGAAAACGGCCATCGGGGCTTAGGTTGGCCATATACGGGGCGCTAACGGCGCCGGGTATGTGGCCGGCTATAGGGTCTATCGTTTCATTCAGTCCGGCATAGCGCTGCGGATCGCGGGAGTCGGCCACTATAAAATCGGGGTCGTGGCTTATTTCTTTTACAAAATGGGCATCGACAACGCGTTCGGGGTGAAGACGTGGGGTAAACGTTTTGGGATTGCGCTGCGGTACCGCATCCGTTTCGGGGTAGCCGGCTGCTTGCCAGGCTTGCCAGCCGCCGTCGAGTACGTAGGCGTGGTCGTGGCCCAGCCATCCTAGCAGCCACCAGAGGCGGGCGGCGTGGCCGCCGCCGGCATCGTCGTAGGCTACCACCGCGGTATCGGCGTCGATACCCCATTGGCCGAGTTGTGCGGCCAGCACAGCCGGATCGGGCAGGGGATGGCGCCCGGTGACGCCGGGAATAACCGGCCCGGAAAGGTGCTCGTCGATATGGGCATACACTGCGCCGGGTATATGCGAGCGAGCGTATTCGCGGCGGCCTCGCTCGGTATCTGCCAGCGAGAAACGGCAGTCTACGACAAGCCAGTTTGCCGCACCCAATTGCGCCGACAAATCGGTGGCGCTGATCAACAGCGATGCGCTCATAACAATTGCGTTTGTTGCCAGGCGTAATAGGCCGCGCCTATGGCGCCGGCATTGTTTTGGAGGCGCGCGGCTTTGACCGGCGTATCTACTTTAATAAACGACGCGTATTCGTCAAATTGCTTGCTCACGCCGCCGCCCAGGATAAATAAATCGGGCGACATGATGCGCTCCAGGTGGCGCAGGTATTCGCTGAGCCGGGCGCCCCAGTCTTTCCACGACAAGTCCAGTCGCTTGCGCACCGAATCGGCCGTATATTGCTCTGCCGGCATATTGTGCAAAAAAACGTGCCCCAGCTCGGTATTGGGCACCAATTGGCCGTTGTGAAACAAAGCGCTACCGATACCGGTGCCGATGGTGACTACCAGCACCACGCCCAATTCGCCTTTGCCGATGCCGAAACGCATCATGGCTAAACCCGCAGCGTCGGCATCGTTGACGGCGGCGACAGTGCAGCCCGATTTGCGTTCAAAAATATCGGCGATATCCACGCCTATCCAGCTTTTGTCGATGTTGGCGGCGGTGAGGGCCACGTTGTTTTTGACGATGGCAGGAAAACCACAGCCCACCAATCCCTTCCACTGATGCATCTCCACCAATTGGGCAAACGTATCGGCTACGGCCTCGGGCGTAGCGGGTTGGGGGGTGGTCAGGCGGAGCCGCTCGCCCAGCATCTCTCCCGAGCGGATGTCGATGAGCGATCCTTTGATACCCGAACCTCCAATATCAATGCCCAATACGGTGTGCTGATACATAGTATGTTTTTATCTAATAACTTTCATCTTCATGCGAACGTCCTTTTTGGGGCGGTCAAAAGAATCCACCTTGGTGGCGGCTATTTGGTCCAGTACGTCGAGCCCTTCGATTACCCGGCCAAAAACGGTGTATTCTTTATCGAGAAAGGGCGTACCACCCGATTTGAGGTAGATTTCGCGCTGGGCAGTGCTGTAGCGAATGTTTTTCTGGGCTTCCAGCAGGTCGAGTTGGGGCGCCGTCAGTGGGCGGCCCTGTACGATATAAAACTGGGATCCCGAAGAACGCTTCTGCGGGTTCACCTGGTCGCCCTGCCGGGCTGCGGCCAGGGCTCCTTTGGTATGCACCAGCGTATCAACGAATTCGGCGGGGATAGTAAAGCCGGGGCCGCCGGCGCCCAGTTGCTGACCGGGTTTGGCGCGCTTCGAATCGGGGTCGCCGCCCTGTATCATAAAGCCTTCGATGACGCGGTGAAACATCAGGCTGTCAAAGAAGCCCTGATCGACGAGTTTGATGAAATTTTCCTGGTGTTTGGGCGTGGCGTCGTACAATTCCACGAGCATGTGCCCAAACTCGGTTTCGATATCCACCAGGCATTTGCTGGGCGGCTCTATGAGCAGGCGGTGTTCTTTGATCCTCTCCTTTTTGTCTTTCATCGCTTTGAGCTTCACGGTGTAATTGCCAGAAGACAAATACCTGTGCGTTGGAGAAGCTTCTGTGGATTTGTTGCCGTCGCCAAAATCCCATTCGTAGGTTTCGGCTTTCTCCGATTGGTTGGTAAATTGCACCAACGATGGCGCTTTTTGGCCGCCGGCATGCGTAAACTGCGCTACCGGCCGGGAGCAGGCGCCCAATAAGCCCGCTATGGCTATGATGGTCAGTGTTTTTAGTTGAGTCATATGTTCTCTGTTGTCTGTTGTCTGTTGTCTGTTGTCTGTTCTCTGTTCTCTGTTCTCTGTTCTCTGTTCTCTGTTCTCTGTTCTCTGTTTGGTTAGGTAGAGACAAATCATGATTTGTCTCTACTGGCAAAGATAAGGAACGGATAACGGAGAACTGACAACCGACAACCGACAACAAAACTTGATTACTTCAGAATCTTGATTTTCATCCTCACATCCTGTTTGGGGCGGTCGTTGCTATCCGTAGGCTGGGAGGTGATCTTGTTAATTGTTTCAAAACCCTCTACTACTTCGCCAAAGACGGTGTAGTCGTTGTCGAGGAAGGGGGCGCCGCCTTCTTCTTTGTACAGTTTGCGCTGTTCGGGCGAATACTTGATACCTTTTTGTTGTTCGATGGTATTCAGGTAATCGTCATTGATGATTTGCCCTTGCACGATATAAAACTGGGAGCCCGAGGACTGCTTCAGTGGGTTGTTGTCACGGGCGGCAGCCAGGGCGCCGCGAAGGTGGGGTGCGCCGATTTCGGGGTCTATCTTGTATTCGGGACCTCCCATGCCCAACTGTTGGCCGGGAGTAGCCTTGCGCGAATCGGGGTCGCCGCCCTGGATCATAAAACCATTGATAACGCGGTGGAAGAGCAGGCTGTCATAGTAGCCCTCATTGACAAGTTTGATGAAGTTGTCGCGGTGCTTGGGCGTCGAGTTGTACAACATCACCTTCATGTCGCCGTATTCCGTATGGATAAGCGCGTAGGTGCTATCGTCGGTTTGGCAGGAAGTGAAACCACAACAAAACGCAATTGCGACAATTGCGAGGGTGAAATGTCTGATCATATGCTGCATTTTAATTGATTTGGTGTAGTTAGAGCCCATCGGCTTCTGTCTTAAAATAGGATATAATTTTGGAAATAATAAACTGCTCCTGATCTTCCAGCCCCTTGGTATTTAGGTGGCGAATTGTGCGCCAATGCGGCCAACCATCGGCATCGCGGCCGATAAATTCGTAATAGCCGTCGTCGCTCAGCAGGCGGCAGACGGCGATATGCATCAAGTCTTGTTTTTCTTCTTTGGTAAAAGCAGGTTTTACAAAACCCAGCTCCTGAATGCCGATGAGAAATAATACGGCATTCAAATCAGGCAGCGCATCCCTGTGGAATTGCTCCTTCAGGCGATGCCTCAATTGCACCCATTCAAATTCTTGTTCCCACTTTTCCATGAAATCGATCGCAAAGATAATAAATGGACGCTATGTTGTCAGTATGTTCCCAATTGCTCCATGTAATAGATGGCAATATCCCGGATGTCGTTGCGCACGGTAGCGGCATTGACGGTGAAATTCGGCTTTTGCGAAGACGCAAAATCTTTCAAAAAGCCCAAATTGGC
>JAEUUQ010000264.1 GCA_016787505.1 Saprospiraceae bacterium
GCCATAATAGCGTGTTCCAGTCTCGAAAACACGTGATCGCTTTCAAAGATCTCCTTCAGCCCATCTAAAATCTCTTGCTTGCTGTCTTCACCTGGAAAAAAGCGATTTCTCAGATTATAGATGGTATTGATGGCTTCTGAATCAGACAAGGTTGAAAAGAAGGCGCTAACCTCATCACAAACAGGCTCACCAAAATGTTGCTTCATAAAAGACTGCTCATCGGGATTCAACTGGGCGTCGGCATTGGCGCCGTAAAGCGCAATAAATGCGAGATAATGATCTTGTGTCCAGTTTTCAGTAGAAGGTGCTTGCATAAAAAATGGTTTGTAGCAAATTTAAAATGCGGAGGTAATATAGCGATTTTCGGCTAAGTAGTGCGCTCAGCGG
Organism: Saprospiraceae bacterium; assembly: GCA_016787505.1. Lineage (GTDB taxonomy): Bacteria > Bacteroidota > Bacteroidia > Chitinophagales > Saprospiraceae > JABWBR01. The sequence goes on from JAEUUQ010000264.1 coordinate 388, forward strand.
CGACAACCTGTTTATTCCATTGTGGGGCGCCGGCGGGTATTTGCCGGGCCAATTGCTTCAAAAACGGATCGAAGTGCACTTCAATAGCATGGCGATGCTGCTTTAAGAATGCTTGATCGATATAGTCGCTGTCTTTTTCAGCCAATTCGCGCACATTGGCGGGCAATTGCCAGCGCTCCATGACGTAATTGGCCGCTAATTTAGCCTGGTAGTCGCTAATTGGCCAAATAGCGCCCTGAGGCTGGAAAAGTCCGATAAAAATCAGCGTAGGATGATCGGGATGGAACATGCGCAGGTATAGCGGTACCCGGTAAGCCTCTTCGTAGTTGAGGAAATTTTTATCAAAAAAGGGCAGCGCGATTTTGTAGCCGGTGGCGGCTATGATGGCGTCGTAATCTTCCGAAATTCCATCGGCAAAAGTGACAGTTTTGCCCTCGATTTTGGCGATACCTCGGCGGGGGTGTACTTTGCCATGCCTGATTTTGTAGAGTAGCTCGGAATTCATGGTGGGATGGTCTTTAATAATCGGAAAATCGGGTTCCTGGAGGCCGTAATCCCTGTATCTACCTACATTGAGAAGAAGCGCCAGTTTTCTGATCCAATTGATCAGGCTTTCCGGCAGCCAAAGTATATTGGCATTGTAGGTATCTGTTGGTTTTCCAAAAAAGAATTTCGGCACGATATAATGCGCGCGACGCATACTTATCGCAACAAAATCGGCCACGCGACTTGTCTCCACGGCGCAATCACAACCCGAATTACCGGCCCCGATCACCAGCACACGCCGGCCGGCAAAGGGATTGCTGGTCTTGTAACTATGCGCATGAATATAATGGCCGGTAAATTGCCCGGGAAGATCGGGCCAGCGCGGTACGTTGTGGTGGCCGTTGGCTATAAAAAGATAGTCGAATTCGGCCACCTCGCCGGTACTTAAATGTAGCCGCCACCGATTGCCGTCAATTTTCTCTGCTTTTTCCACTTTGGTGTGAAAGCGGATATAGGGATAAAGGCCGAAGTGGGTTGCATAACTTCGAAAATAAGCCAACACTTCTTGGTGCGAAGGATAGTCGGCATAATGATCGGGCATGGGGAAGTCCATGTATTCCGACATCTTTTTGCTGCTGATGATATGCGTGGTTTCGCATACGCTTGAGTGGGATTCGCTTTCCGAATATATCCAGTTGCCACCCACATCACTATTTTGATCATAACACACCAGGCGAGTGATGCCGGCCTGTAGCAGATTTTTGACGGTCGTGATGCCGGAGCACCCCGCGCCGATTACGCATACAGAAGGAGAATGCACTTGTTGCGGCATAAGTAGCGTGAATGTTTATTATTATTGCAGACGAGGTATGTAGACCACGGCGCTTGTTTAGTACGTTTGTAAAATAAAAATAATACAGATAAATATGTTTAGCAAATTCGGGCAAAAGATAATATGGCTTGGGCTATTTATCGCTATAGGAATACTATGCCCCCCTTCACAGGCAATAGCCCAGGATGAACTGACAGCCGATAAAGTAAAGGGCAAAGCCAAGGCGCAATACGCAGAGGCGCTGACGCACTACCGCATGCAGCGCTACGAATCTGCTATCGAGGTGCTCGACAAATTGCTCAATTCAAAACCCAAACTCGTCGATGCCTGGTTATTGCGGGCAAACGCCTACCTGGATTTGCGCAATTACGCTGCCGCAGAAGCAGATTTTGAGCAGGCTATCAATCTCGACCGAAATTATTATTGGAGGGGTATTTTTGATTTGGGCCGTGCCGAACAGATGCAGAAAAAATACGACGAGGCTATTGCTCATTTTGAAGAATACGCAAAAAATGAAAAACTTAAACCCGCGCAACGCCGGGAAGTAACCCGCGAAATAGCTAATGCGCTTTTTTCGCGGGAAGCCGTCAAAAACCCGGAAATTTTTGTCCCGCAGCGCCTAAGCGACAGTATTAATACACCGGCGCTCGAGTATTTGCCCTCGCTGACTGCCGATGGCGACAATCTGGTGTATACCGTCAATGCCGATGGGCAGGAGGATTTCTACGTAAGTCACCGCGACAAAGGCGGGTGGCGCAAAGGCCGCCCTATTGCCGCCTTGAATACGCGGAAAGACGAAGGCGCCCAGCAAATCTCTGCCGATGGCCGAACGCTGGTTTATGCTGCAGATTATGGCGCCGGCGGACTGGGTAATTTTGATATTTATATGTCTGAGGTGCGACAGGCTCGCTGGACTAAGCCCTTAAACCTGGGTGCACCCGTCAATTCATCGGCATGGGATTCGCAACCCTGCCTGGCTGCCGACGGCCAAACTCTGTTTTTCTCCAGCGAACGCCCAGGAGGCCTTGGTGGCCGCGATATCTGGATGAGCAAACGAGATAGCGACGGCCAGTGGAGCAACCCTGTCAACCTGGGCGCGCCGGTAAATACCCCCGACAACGAACAAGCGCCTTTTTTTCACCCCGATGGCCATACGCTGTATTATATGTCAAACGGCCACCCCGGTATGGGGGGGGCTGATTTGTTTTTTTCTAAAATTGACGAAGACGGCCACTGGAGCCAACCCCAAAACCTTGGATATCCTATTAATACCCCCGCAGACGAAGGCGCGCTGGTAGTAAGTACTGATGGCCGTACTGCTTATTACGCCAGCGACCAATCTACTGTGCCTGGCGGGCGCTACAATCTGGATATTTACACTTTCGAAATGCCATTGGCTGCGAGGCCGGGACCAGTGACCTACGCCAAAGCTATTGTTTTTGATAATGATAGTCGCCGGCGATTGGAAGCCAGAGTAGAAGTGTTTGATGTGCAATCCGCTTCCAAATTGCGCGAAATCGCTTCCAGCTCCAACGGCGAATTTTTGATTTGCCTGCCCGCCGGGCATAATTACGCGCTTAATGTATCAAAAGATGGATATTTGTTTCATTCCGAGCACTTTGCCTTGTCAGAAGTAACCAGCTTCGATAAGCCGTTTACCATAGAAATCGGACTGACCCCCATTCCGGAAGCTAATCAGACAGAAGGGGAATTGCCCGGCAATAAACCCGTTATTTTGCGCAATGTATTTTTCCAAAGCGGCTCAGCTGCCCTTCGGCCCGAGTCTATTGCCGAGTTGAACCGCCTTAGAAAGCTATTGGAAGACCACCCGGCATTAAAAATTCGCATACAGGGGCATACCGACAACCAGGGCGAAGCAGATAGCAACCTCGTGTTGTCAGAAAACAGGGCCAAATCGGTATTCAATTTTCTTGTCGACAACGGGATTGATGTTACCCGGCTCAGTTACTTAGGATTTGGCGAAAGCCAACCTATCGATACCAACGATACGCCCGAAGGGCGGCAAAACAACCGGCGAACCGAGTTTGTTATAGTGCGGTAACTATATACTCGCATTTTTGCCCTAAATTTGCGGCAACTAACCTGATCAATACCAAGTTAACAATCGAGTTATGGCGCAAGTGGAACTTATCATGCCCAAAATGGGCGAAAGTATAATGGAAGCCACCATCCTGAGGTGGGTCAAACAGGTAGGCGACCGAGTTGAAGCCGATGAGACTATACTTGAAATTGCTACTGACAAGGTAGACTCAGAGGTGCCTTCGCCCGTAGGCGGGACTATTGCCCAGCTTTTCTTTAAAGAAAACGATGTGGTACCCATCGGCAAAGTCATTGCCGTGATTGCCACCGAAGGTGAAGTTGTAAAACCCACACCAAGTGTTGCTGAAACGCCCGCCGCTGCGCCGGCCCCTTCTTCTAATGGCAACGGTGCGACTCAAACACCGGCACAGGTAACTGCAGCTGCCTCCGTAGAAAAAGTATCTTCGTCTTCGGGGCGTTTTTATTCACCGTTGGTGCGCACCATAGCTCAAAAAGAACATATCGGCATGTCGGAACTCGACCATATCGCCGGTAGCGGCGCGCAAGGCCGGGTAACGAAAAAGGACATTCTGGAATACGTGCAAAACCGCAGCGCCGCCCCGGCTGCTCCGGCCCAGCCTCAAATCCCCCAAACGCCACAACCCCCCGCACCCAAAGCGGCTCCAGCAGTGAGCATAAGCGGCGAAGTGGAAATTGTGGAAATGGACCGCATGCGCAAACTTATCGCCGAGCACATGGTGATGTCTAAGCATACTTCGCCGCACGTAACTTCTTTTGTTGAAGTCGATGTGACAAATATGGTGAAGTGGCGCGAAAAAAACAAAAAGGCATTTCTCGACAAATACGGCGAAAATATCACCTACACACCTATTTTTATCGAAGCCGTGGTAAAGGCTATTCGCGATTACCCGAATATCAATATTTCGCTCGATGGCACGCGTATTATCCGCAAAAAATACATCAACATTGGCATGGCTACCGCGTTGCCCAGCGGCAACCTCATCGTGCCGGTGATCAAAAACGCCGACCAACTCAATTTGTTGGGACTTACCAAGCAGGTAAACGAATTGGCCAACCGCGCCCGTACCAACCAACTTAAACCCGATGAAATTCAGGATGGCACCTTTACATTGACTAACGTAGGTACTTTTGGCAATGTGATGGGCACACCGATTATCAACCAACCTCAGGTGGCCATTATGGCTATTGGCGCTATTCGCAAAAAACCTGCTGTGGTAGAGACCGAATACGGCGACCTGATTGCTGTGCGGCACATGATGTTTTTGTCGCTATCATACGACCACCGCATTGTGGATGGCTTCCTGGGAGGCTCTTTCCTTCGAAAGGTGGG
>JAEUUQ010000270.1 GCA_016787505.1 Saprospiraceae bacterium
GTTTGTTTCAGCAGTGGACTAGCTGCTATGGATACCGTCCTGAAGCTTTTTAATCCCGGCGATGAAGTCATTGCCACCAATGACCTCTACGGCGGGTCGTATCGCCAGCTCACCAAAGTACACGAACGCTACGGCATCAAATCGCATTTTGTCGACATGCGCGACACCGAAAATGTGGTAAAAAAGATCAACAAGCATACTAAGCTGCTTTGGATTGAGACCCCCACCAACCCCATGCTCAATATTGTCGATATCAGCACGATGTGCGCATTGGCTAAAGCACACGGCATTCTTACCTGCGTCGACAATACTTTCGCTTCTCCCTATCTGCAAACACCGCTTGATCTGGGAGCTGATCTGGTACTGCATTCGGCTACCAAATACCTCGGCGGGCACTCCGATGTAGTACACGGCGCAGTGGTCGTTAAAGATGAAACCTTAGCCCAGCAGTTGTACTTTTTGCAAAATGCCGTCGGCGCCGTACCTGGGCCCCAGGATTGCTTTTTGGTATTGCGAGGTATTAAAACCCTGCACCTTAGAGTAGAAAGAGCCTGCAAAAACGCCAGGAAGATCGCCAAGTTTCTCGACAGCCACCCCAAAGTGAGCAAAGTATACTACCCGGGGCTGAAAAGCCATCCGCAGCACGAACTGGCAGGCCGCCAAATGCGCGCTTATGGCGCTATGGTATCTTTCGACTTACAGAAAGACAATTTCGAAGATGCGATTAAGGTATTAAGCGGCACTCGCTTGTTTACCCTTGCAGAATCACTGGGCGGCGTAGAATCGCTCATCGGCCACCCCGCAACGATGACCCACGCTTCTATCCCCCGCGAAGAACGACTCAAAGTAGGGCTCACCGACTCGCTTATCCGCCTCAGTGTAGGCGTGGAAGACGTGGAAGACCTCATCGAAGACCTGGAACAGGCTTTTGTGCATTTGTAATTTCGGTTGTGGGTTGTAGGTTTGTAAGTTAAATTAGCAAAAATATCGAACCTACAACCTACAACCCACAACCTACAACCGACAACATCATTATGAAAAAACGCTTGCTAACCCTGGCTGCCGGCCTGGCAATCTGCCACTTGTTTGCACAGGCGCCCCAATTGAAATCGGGGCCGATGGTAGGATACTCCGATATGCGCGAGGTAGCGCTTTGGGTGCAAACCCAGGAATCGGCCAACGTGCAAATTGCCTATTGGGATTTGGCAAACCCCCGCGATACATTTTTGACCAACCGCGTGCGGACACAAACCAATTATGCCTGTACAGCTCATTTGGTAGCCGAGCAAGTTACACCGGGCAAAAAATACGGTTATCGCTTATATATTGACAACCAGCCCATTGCGCTAAACTACCCGGCCGAATTTCAAACACAGGTATTGTGGCAGTGGCGCACCGACCCACCGCCTTTTAAAATGGCGCTGGGCAGCTGCGCTTATATCAACGAAGATCCATACGACCGCCCCGGCACGCCTTACGGCGGCGAATACCACATATTTCAATCCATCCATAATCTCAAACCCGATATGATGCTCTGGCTGGGCGATAATACGTATTTGAGAGAAGTAGACTGGAATTCGCGTTCAGGTATCCTGCGCCGCAATACTCACACCCGCTCGCTGCCCGAGTTGCAGCCGCTGCTGGCCTCTTCGCATCACTATGCCATCTGGGATGACCACGATTTCGGCCCCGACAACTCCGACCGCAGTTTTGTGTACAAAAACTGGACGCTCGAAGCGTTTAAGCTTTTTTGGGCCAATCCCTCCTACGGCATCGATGAGATGCCGGGCACCACTACGCAATTTCAGTGGGCCGACGTTGATTTCTTCCTGCTCGACAACCGCTACTACCGCAGTCCCAACAACCGGAAAACTACTGATGCTACCATACTGGGGAAAGCCCAGCTTGAGTGGCTCATCGATGCTCTGACTTCCAGCCGGGCGGCATTTAAAATCATTGCCATTGGCGGACAGGTGCTCAATCCCGCAGCGGTATACGAAAACTACGCAAGCCACCACGCCGCTGAACGCGAATACTTGCTCAAGCGACTGGAAGAAGAAGATATCAAAAACGTTATTTTTGTGACCGGTGACCGCCACCACTCCGAATTGTGCCAATACACCAACGACAAAGGAAATACGATATATGACCTGACCGTTTCCCCCCTGACCTCGGGATTTGCCCGGCAAGTAAACGATGAAAACCCACTTCGTGTGGAAGGTACGCTTTTGACGGAACGCAACTTCGGCACCATGGAATTTAGCGGGCCGCGAAAAGCCCGCGAGGTTACCATCCGCTTATATGACAGTGACGGCAAAGAGCGCTGGAACCGGACTATAAAAGCGCAATAACCCGGCTATCCGGGTGTATTCTCTAACCCACTTTTTCTTATCAAGTTATGAGCGAAAATAAAACCCCCGTCTTATCCCGGCTGGAATTTATCCTGATCGGGATGTTTTTCCTGGCTTTTATCGTTTGGTCAGTTTCCAAATGCAGCCGGTCGCGCAGCAAATACGAAGACAAAGCCGCCCAGGAAATACAGGATAGTTTGGATTATGCCACATCGGTGGGCGATAAAGCCGCCGTAAAAAAAGACACTGTTGCGCCACCGCCTGTTCAGGCAGAACCATCGCGCCCGCAATACTCCACTTTGTACGTAACCATCGACGGCCTCAACGTACGTACGACACCCGGGCTGAAAGGCCAGGTATTGGATCGTCTGGCACTATATGACGAAGTATTTTTTCTCAATGAACGAACCGATTCACTCTACGAATTCAGCATCGGCAAAGTTAAAGTCAAAGAACCCTACGTCAAAATAAGGACCCGCAAAGGCAAAACAGGCTGGGTATATGGCGCCGGCGTGCATTACTACAAAATGAAACGCGAAGGCGCCGAGTAGTCTCCATTAATTACTCCAGCTGATATTTTTCGATTACACGAATCAGCTGCTCCCCATAGTCTTTTTCGGCCGTAAAACCCGCCTGCTCCAACGCAAGTGCCCAATCACTATATGTAGAAGGGCGCAACTTAGCGATCTTTTTCCCGATAGTCCCGGTAGTCAGGTACAGGCTGTGGTCGCGAAAGCTGGTCCAGGCATTTTCATAATGCCGGTAGCACTGCCCTTCATATTGCCCGCTATTGCCCAGCCAATCGCTGGTACAGGGTATCCGGAAGTGGCTGTTTCCCTTTCCAGTTGCATCGCTCGACCCTGCTGTACTAAGCAATAATGCATTGCCCATAATTACAGCCTCGGGGATACCGTATTTGCGGGCTTCCGTACGCGCCACTTTGGAAAAGCGTCGAATATACGCCTGAATCTCGGATACCGGGATAGCATTCAGCGCGTCTTCAACCCGTGGTTTTCGGGAGCCCAGCAAGCTGGTCAGATTGAGAAGGTCTGTGGCAGGTTCCTGCGCAGGGGCGCTTGATGGGAGTGCCTCTGTAAGGCGTTCCGTCGTTCTTTTGCTCTCCTTGCGAGTGGGTTCGGCAGGCGGTGCAGGTTCTCCTTTGGTTGAATTTAGCTTAACATTAAAGCTCAGGTCTTTTTTTAACACAATAAAAACCAGAAGGAGCGCCACTCCCGCCTTAAACCAATAGTTGCGCACATAACGCCCGGCAATTGCTGTAGTAGTTTCTTTTTCCATACCTGATCGTTTAAAACAAAAACCGCTACAATAATAAACATTTTGTTTTTTATTTACAACTTTTTTGTTGATAAAAGTCATTAGCCCGCATGATAGGGGTCATTAGCCCGGGTGGGTAATCCGGCTAACTTTGGTTAGAAGTTATGCTAACTGCAAGAGCCATGTTTATAACAGACCAAAAAAGACTCCGGGAAATACAAGTAGAATTCAGCCGAATGTATCCCTACCTCAAGCTCGAATTTTACAGTAAGCACCACGACGAAGGGAAGGGGTCGCCTAAGCGTGCGCTCCTGCCCAGTGATAAGACCATAGGCGAGATCAGAACGGTACACGACGATGGAGAGCTGCAAATTGTAGAAGATATGACTGTAGCGAAGCTTGAGCAGCGATTTGAGGAGGTGTTCGGATTAAACGCACAAGTGTTCCGGCGTTCAGGGAATTTATGGATTCAAACCACTGCAACCGACGGATGGACGCTGGCAGAACAAAACCGGAAAGGCGGCGCTTCGGAAGCCTACTGGAAAGAAAAGTACGAAAAAGATATCGAAAATCCGGTTGACGTGGATTAATAAGAAATAGTAACACGCGTAGTAAGATCAAAACAACGATTCAGAAAAGCTGATCTTTTTTTTTGAGTGAAAGCCAGAGGCAAAATTGCGGATAGTACCTGCTGGGGTTAATGGCGGGAAAGCGTCCGGAAACAACGAATAGCATATCCGCTATTTTAACAATTGGCTTTTGCGACTAGGACGAGGGGTGGTCGCCTCCCAGGCGACTGCCCTTTTTCTATCGTTCCTCCAACAGTTTGAGCAAATATTCCCCATATCCGCTTTTCAGATAGCGGTGGGCTAGCTTTTCGAGTTGCCCGGCATCGATAAAGCCCATTTCGTAGGCAATTTCTTCAATGCAACCTATTTTCAGGCCTTGCCGGTCTTCTATTACTTCAATAAACTGGCCGGCTTGCATGAGCGACTTATGGGTACCGGTGTCGAGCCAGGCCACGCCACGGCCCAGTACCTGTACTTTCAGTTTTTCTCGTTCGAGATAAATGCGATTCACATCGGTAATTTCGTATTCGCCGCGGGCGCTGGGCCGGAGCGATTTGGCGATTTCGACCACTTCGTTATCATAAAAATACAAGCCTGGCACGGCATAATGCGATTTAGGATTCAGGGGTTTTTCTTCGATAGAAACCGCATGTAAACGCTTGTCAAACTCTACTACACCGTACCGCTCGGGGTCGGCCACCCAATAAGCAAAGATAACGCCGCCCTGGGGGTTCACGCTTTCGCGCAATTGTTCATTGAGTCCCGCGCCGTAAAATATATTGTCGCCGAGGATGAGCGCAGCGGGGTCGCCGCCGATGAAGGATTCTCCCAGGACAAAGGCCTGCGCCAGGCCATTGGGTTCGTATTGCGGAACGTAGGAAAAGTGGCATCCGATTTGACTGCCATCGCCCAATAATTTCTGGAAATTCGGCAAGTCTTGAGGGGTCGAGATAAACAAGATATCGCGAATGCCTGCCGACATGAGCGTTGACAGGGGGTAATAGATCATCGGTTTATCGTAAACCGGCATAAGTTGCTTGCTCACGGCAAGCGTGAGGGGGTACAAGCGGGTACCCAAACCACCGGCGAGAATAATTCCTTTCATGGCAATTCACATTAAGCAGGGCGAAGATACATAACTTAGAGCTTGTTTGGATTTTCGTGATTGAGCGAAAGCGAACAAATTTTATTTCAGACGACGCGCATTTTGCAGACGTAGCCGGCAGCTACGGCGAAAAAATGCAACGATGTATCAAATAAAATTTGTCGCTTGTAGCCAATTGACGGAAGTCCAAACAAGCTCTTAACCTGCAAGCTCAGCAGAAGCTTGCTTGAGTTCTTCAATCACTTTGGGGCCGGTTTGGGTCAGCACTTGCAGTAGAGGAGACAGCGAAGGGGAATATATGCCGTCTGACAGGCGCTGCCACAAGGCTATATTGGCTTCCTGCATGACGGCATTGCCCGTAAAAGACAGTGTAGATTTCATTTTATGTGCTGCCGATTTGAGCTCGTCCCACTGCTCTTTTTCAAGATAGCCTTGCATTTGAGGTATTGCAGCGCTCAATTCCTCGAACAACATGATTAGCAGTGTTCGCTGCGTCTCGATATCGTCGCCTGCCATTTTATTGAGGTACGACAAATTAATATAGTGATAAGTCATAAGTGAGAGGATGACAAATAGTGGTGGATAATGCGAAACAATTGTTCCTGCTCAAAAGGTTTCATAATGAAGTCGTTGATACCAACATTCCGGCAATTCTCCTGTACAGTAGATTGAATGTGCGCTGTCATGGCTAAAATAGGTACCCGCGATTTTGGAGCATTCATGTGCTGACGAATATAAGTGGTCGTTTCATATCCGTCGCGAACAGGCATCTGGAGGTCCATCAAGATCAGGGCGTAGTCGTGTTTTTCCATCAACTGGATGGCTTCATCGCCATGATTAGCGATTTCCACAGTGAGTTGGGGCCATTTTTTTTCAAGTAAATGCCTTACTACCAACTGGTTGAGTTTGTGATCTTCCACAAGCAGAATACGCGCAGGCTCAAGAGCGTGCAACGAATCGCCGGCAACCTGCGATTGCTCAG
>JAEUUQ010000283.1 GCA_016787505.1 Saprospiraceae bacterium
TGCTCTTCCATCATAATCAAGTCATTAAGCTCTTCGCGAGCATTTTTCTCATGTATGCTTTTGCTCTTAAATATTGTGTTTTTGAGGTGCTTACCGAAATGCCCAATATTTCCGCAATTTCGATATGCGTATATCCTTCCAAGACGTAAAGATTGAAAACAGTCCTAAACCCGTCCGGCATTTGATGCAAGATGCGTATCAGGTTTTTTGCCATGGGCTCGTCGAGATGGGGTAGTGCCTGGTCAGCATCGTCGGCAATTTCGATATTGTCAAATTCTACTGTCGACAATAAGCGTTGTTGTTTTTTCAGATGTTGTAACGCCACATTCACGATTACTTTTCTCACCCATCCTTCCAGGCTTCCGGCGCCCGCGTATTGATGCAAATCCTGGAATACTTTGATGAAGCCTTCCTGAAGCATGTCTTCCGCGTCTTCCCTGTTTTTGGCATATCGCAGACATACCACGAACATTTTGCCTTTAAAGAAGTTATAAAACTCTTTTTGGGCAAGCCGCTCTCCCCGGATTGAAGCCTTCAATATGTCTTCCGTCATTTGTGTTAGTTCACTGGTTGCCGGCGTATGGTCGTAACTTTTAAATAGGTGATGAAATTGGGAAAGGGTTGCATGGAGAAAGGACTTTTTTTGAGACTGTTGGCCTGTTAGTTGCTTATTTCTAATAGTCCAATAGTCCTGCCTTACAAATATGCGCTTTATTGTTTTTGTTCAGCCTTTTTTTTCAGCCATACAGGCACGACTTTAGGCTCCTGTTTGTCGTGTAGGAATAGTTGTCCCGACAAATTGCCCACATCATCCCGGTGAAGCAAGATGGGAAGTATTCCTTCCTTCGCTATTATTTTACCCTCAAGCGATTGCCCATGCCAGTGCAATGCCTTAATGGGCAATTGGTAAGGGGCGGAACCAGGAATGGGAACTACGGCGCCATACAAACTGCTTCTATCGCCGCTGGTATTGATGATGATTTCCCCTCGTGGGGGCATATTTTCTTCTTCCAGGATATAGTCGTAAACCCCTGATACGGCTGTACTGTCTTCAGTTGCCAATGGAGCTTCCTGTTGCAGTAATACGTCGATCAGGCTGCTGGCAAACCCCTCTATCAGGATAGGCTGATTAGTTGTATTGGATAAAATAGCGATAGTTAAGCCCTCGTCGGGATATACCATCAATACAGAACGCCCTCCGGTTTGGCTACCGTTGTGGAAAAAAACGCGGCGGTTCCAGGAGTCCTGTGCAATAATCCAGCCCAGGCCGATGCCCAATGTATCGCCTTTATTCGTTTTATTGCGGGTAAAGAGTACTTCAAACCCTTTTTCCGTTAAGAAGGATTTGCGCAAATGGTGTTGCCCAAATTTGGCCAAATCAAGTGCATTAGATAAATATCCTCCTCCCGGCCATTTATAACTTGGGCGTAGGATCTTTTGCCTTACCGCAGCCCCGCTTTTGTTTATGCTATACAATTGAGAATCATTGGTAATCAAAGAATCCGGATGATTAGGTTCTGTGTGGCACATGTCAAGTGCTTCGAGCATGTTGTGCATGGCTCTCAGGAAAGGCCTGCCTGAGGCAGCTTCCATGACAACTCCCAGCAGGGTGTAGCCGTAGCTGGTGTAATTATAAAGTTCGCCGGGAGGCGCCACCAAGGGGTCCTTAATGAAAATGCCCAACGCACTTTCAAGTGAAGTGTAGCGCTTGCCATCGATATTTTTTAGCCGAAAGTCGTTGTCTTGATAGTGTCGTATACCCGCAGTATGCGTGGCCAGCATACGGGCTGTGATGACATCGCCATAGGGCACAGGTTTTTGAAGATATGCATTGATGGGTTTGTCCAGGTCTATGATGCCCTTATCAACCATTACTGCCAACAGCGAGCCTGTGAGAATCTTTGACACACTGGCAATCCGGAAAAGAGTGAAAGGATTTACCTTCTCCCCCTTTTCTTTGTTGGCATATCCAAATTCACCTGAATAATAGAGTGTTTCCCTACCGGCAATAGCTACCGACATACCCACAGTACCTGATAACTGGAGGTATTGGGTGACCATACTGTCCAGTATCTCTTTTTTAGGTATCATGTCATTTGGGTAAAATGATTGCGAATACGCTGCAACAGTGCTTGCGAATACGCTTAATACAAATAACAACGGTTTATGCATGTTACATGGAATTGCATGGCAAAAATAAGAGGTATATTTAATAATTTCGCGGGCAATAAATAAAACCGGGATTATGAAAAATATTACCGTCATAGGTGCGGGTACCATGGGCAATGGCATTGCCCACGTTTTTGCCCAGCAAGGGTTTGAAGTCGCTTTGGTTGACGTATCTCCCGTAGCGCTCGAAAAAGCTATGCTTACCATTGGAGCTAACCTGGACCGCATGATCAAAAAAGAAACGATCAGCCCCAAAGACAAAGCAGATACGTTGGAACGTATTACTACATTTTCTGACCTGCAAAAGGGCGTTTCGCAGGCCGATCTGGTGGTAGAAGCCGCCACGGAAAACCAGGAACTCAAATTGCGAATTTTTGGCCAAATGGACGAATTCGCACCAGCCAAGGCTATTTTGGCTACTAATACTTCTTCTATTTCTATTACCAAAATAGCCGCCGCCACCAAGCGCCCCGGACAAGTCATAGGTATGCATTTTATGAACCCGGTGCCGGTGATGAAACTGGTAGAAGTAATCAGAGGATACGCCACAACAGATGAGGTCGCATCCCAAATCATGGATTTGTCCCGCAAGCTGGGTAAATCGCCTGTGGAGGTAAATGACTATCCCGGTTTTGTAGCCAACCGTATTCTCATGCCTATGATAAACGAAGCGATCATTACGCTTCACGAAGGGGTAGCCGGTGTGGAGGAAATCGACACGGTCATGAAACTAGGCATGGCACATCCGATGGGCCCGCTTCAATTGGCTGATTTTATCGGTCTCGATGTCTGTTTGTCTATTTTGAATGTGTTGTACCACGGCTTTGGCCAACCCAAATACGCACCTTGTCCTTTGTTGGTTAATATGGTAACTGCGGGCAAGCTCGGCGCAAAATCGGGTGAAGGATTTTATGTGTATACGCCGGGCAGCAAGGATCTCGAGGTAGCGCCGAATTTTGCATAAAGACTGTACGACGACTGTACGACTGTACGACTGTACGACTGTACGACTGTACGACTGTACGACTGTACGACTGTACGACTGTACGACTGTACGACTGTACGACTGTACGACTGTACGACTGTACGACTGTACGATGCAAAATTGAGGTAATAAAGATACGTGATGTTCCCCTGTTCGTAAAGTCCTAAAGTCGTACAGTCCTAAAGTCCTAAAGTCCTAACGTCCCCTTACTCCACGTCGTCGTAGTAGTCCGTCTTGAATTCGTCGATAACGCGTCTGTCCTTTTTTGTAGGTCGTCCGGCGCCTTTGTCCCGGCGTTCTACGCCACTTTTGCCGATATACCAGACATTGTATTTATTGCGCTCTTCTTCAGGTGTAATATCAGCGTAACACGTTTGGGCGATCGGCGCCCCCACGCGGGTATGGATAAGTTTGAGTACCTGAAATTGTAAATCGAAGCCGTTTTTGCGAACGCCTATTTGGTCGTTTTCCTGTACTACTTGGGCGGGTTTGGCCACCAGGCCGTTGAGTTTGACTTTGCCTTCTTTGCATGCTTCGGTAGCCAGGGTGCGCGATTTGTATATTCGAACGCTCCAGAGCCACTTGTCAATTCTCAGTTTTTCGCTCATAACTTACTTACTAATCCTCGGAAATTTCATGTGAAGGCTTTCAAGAGCCTCTACCAAAGTTTTTGATACTATATAATCGCGATACCAGCGCTCATCGACAGGCACGACAGTCCATGGAATTGCGCTTTTATTAATAGCATCTTCGTAACAACGCATGTAATCATCCCAGAGTTCCCGTTCTTTCCAGTCGTTAGGGTTGTGTTTCCAGTTTTTTTCGGGGTCGTCGAGGCGCTCTTGTAGTTCAAGGGCTTGTTGCGCTTTAGAAAGGTGCAGGTAAAATTTGAGTACCACCGTGTGGTTGTCAAAAGCGAGTAATTGTTCGAATGCATTGATTGCCGCTATGCGTTTGTTGGCGCGGTCTTCGTCTATCCATTTATGCACACGTTGAATGAGAATGTCTTCGTAATGTGAGCGGTTAAATATTTTGATATGTCCACGTATAGGAGCCTGTTTGTGAACCCGCCATAAAAAATCGTGGGCAAACTCTTCGTCGGTAGGTTTTTTGAAAGAATAAGTGCTGATACCATCGGGGTGGCAATCTTTGAATACTTTTTTCACTGCGCCGTCTTTGCCGCTGCCATCCATGCCCTGGAAAACTACCAGCACGGCGTGTTTTTGCTCTGCCCGAAGTACTTTCTGCAGATCGCCCAGGCGCTCTACATACTTGTCTGTGGCCTTTTCAATATCGTCTTTATCGACAGAAGAGGGCGGAAGCGTGGAAATGGCCGATAGATTTATCATGAAGTGATATTTTTTAATTGATTATCAATCAGGCGTTCATTCTGCTGCGCTTGACCAGATAAGCCTGCAGGATTTGCTGGAAGCCCTTGTTTATATCAGCTTCTACGAAATCAATGCGATACTGGAGGCACTTGTACTTGAGTTGTTCTGTGTATTTGGCCACCTGTTCGCGATAGTAGGGTTTTACCTGGTTGGGTTGCAACCTCACTCGCTCGCCCGATTCCATATCGATAAAAAGGTAGGGTCTGTTGTCGTAGTCAAAATCCATCTCTTTGGATTTGTCGACTACGTGAAAAAGAATCACCTCGTGTTTGTTGTGCTTGAGGTGCTGCAGGGCGGAAAAAAGCTGTTCGTTGCTTTCCGACGATTCAAACATATCGCTGAATACGATGACGAGCGACCGTTTGTGGATACTGTCGGCAATTTGATGCAGGGCTTTTGCAGCAGCGGTAGGCCTTTCCAATTGGGGCTTCTGCACCATTTGCTCAAGGTAGTTCAGCATGAGCTGATAATGGGCTGTACTCGTCTTGCAGCGCGTATGCGTATATACGTTTTCCTCAAAAAGCGTGAGCCCGAAAGCATCTCTTTGTTTGAGAAACAAATTCATCAGCGAAGCGCCGGCCAGAGCAGAAAACCTTATTTTGTTGATAAAAGCAGGGCTTTTGTCACTTACTTCCGGAAAAAACATGGAGGAAGAAGCATCGATTACGATTTGACAACGCAGGTTGGTCTCTTCCTCAAATCGCTTGGTGAAAAGTTTATCTGTGCGGGCGTATACTTTCCAGTCGATGTTCTTGGTGCTTTCCCCGGCGTTATACAACCTGTGTTCGGCAAATTCAACGGAGAAGCCGTGGAACGGACTTTTGTGCAAGCCTATGATGAACCCTTCTACCACCTGGCGAGCCAGCAATTCGAGATTGCCGAAGCTGCGCAGCGAGTTTTGTTCTATTGTTCTGTTCATGGAGCAAACCAACTTAATAAATATAATGAACCCTTATCAGGCCTGTAGCCGTGATAAGGGCTCAATTTAACAGCTTTTATCTATCGCATCAAAGATGCGTCTCGATTTTATTTAAAAGAGTCTGCTTGGAAGTCGTACCTACTTGTTTGTCGACTACTTCGCCATTCTTCAGTATGAGAATCGTAGGAATGCTACGGATTCCGAATTTCATAGAAACTTCCGGATTTTCATCCACATTAAGTTTGCCTATAAGCGCTTTGCCATCGTATTCGGTAGCTAATTCCTCGATGATAGGACCGATCATACGGCAGGGGCCGCACCATTCTGCCCAAAAATCGATTACTGTCACACCGCTGTTTTCGAGGACACTCTCCTTGAAGTTACTATCCGTGATTTCAAAAGCCATTGCTGAAAGATTTATTTTGGTTGACTATTTTGTCGTTGAAACACTAATTGATCTGAATGGGTTGCAAATATAACGCTTGTTTGCATTTTCTTGTCCGCATCAAGACATTCTTCTGACGATAACTTACCTTAGCCGTCACATGCAAATTATGTATTAACATGACAATAGGCCGCTTAGTTTGGATAGGGCTAGGAGTATTTACATTTTTTTTGCGCTGGAGCCTGGGCAACCGACCACAGTGGATTGAAGATTATTACAGCAGAGGGCTGTTTCAGTTTATCCGCCCGGCTATCGATTATACCCTGGG
>JAEUUQ010000312.1 GCA_016787505.1 Saprospiraceae bacterium
ATCACCTCGGTGATCGTGCGTAGCTCAGCCAACGTGAGCTCGGGGGCGCGCACCCGCACCTCTGCCATCGCGCACGGTATCTTGTTGCTGATCTGCGTAGTGAGCATTCCCAAATTGCTAAACCTTGTGCCCCTGTCGGCATTGGCGGCCGTACTTATTTCAGTGGGCTACAAATTGACCAAACCCGAAATCTTTTTACGGAAATACGAAAAAGGCTGGGCTCACCTCATTCCTTTTGTCGTAACCATTATTGCTATATTGCTGAGCGACTTATTGGTGGGGATTGCCATCGGGCTGGTAGTCAGCGCTTTGTTTATTATCTGGCGCAATTTCCGGGCGGCGGTTTTCCATATGCAAGACGGCAACAACTTTCTCATCAGGTTTAAAAAAGACCTGTCATTTGTGCACAAATACGAACTCAAACGCCTGCTCAGCACCATTCCCGAAAATACCAACGTATTGATCGACCTCTCGCAAACCAATTTTATCGATCTGGACAATGCGGAGATCATCAACGATTTCCTGGATAACGCCACCTACCGGGATATTCGCGTAACCCTGAAGACCATACCTCATAGTAAAGTACAACAAGTCATAAAAGCCGTATAATTATGCAAAGGTTCGAACAACTTCTTCTCGAAAACAAGGCCTGGGCCAAAGAAATGGTGGCGGAAGACCCCGAGTTCTTTGAGCGTCTGGCCAATATTCAAAAGCCCGAGTTCCTGTGGATAGGCTGCTCCGACAGCCGGGTACCGCCCGACAAAATCACGCAAACCCAGCCGGGCGAGATCTTTATCCACCGCAATGTGGCCAACCTGGTGATCCACACCGACCTCAACCTGCTCAGCGTATTGCAATACGCCGTAGAAGTGTTGAAGGTGAAACACATCATCGTGTGCGGGCATTACGGCTGCGGGGGGGTTAAAGCCGCCCTGTCGCGTAGCTCTTTCGGCATTATCAACAAGTGGTTGCGTCATATCAAAGACGTGTACCGCCTGCATACCTCTGAAATCGACGGATTAGCCACAGAGGAAGAGCGCGTAAACCGCCTCGTTGAGCTCAACATCAAAGAGCAGGTGCTCAACCTGGCCAAGACCTCCATTGTGCAGCGCGCCTGGAAATTTGAAAATCAGCCCCACCTGCACGGCTGGGTGTACGATTTGCACGACGGCATTATTCGCACGCTGGTCGATATAGCCCCGGGTTCGCATCTCGACAACCCCATTTATGAATATGATAATCTCGACCACCCTTTTAACTGATTTTCTTCATACCAAGCTTTTGCATTTGCCGTTGTAATAAGGCAACATTAGTTTCATACGTATGAAAAAAATCGGTTTACTATTGAGCTTGCTGTGGTGCGCGGTCCCGGCATTCAGCCAGGTAGGCATCAACGGCGCTTATCGCCTGCATCATGCACCCAATTGGATACATGAAGGCAGCACAGCCTCCGTTTCGCCGGTAGGCAGCGGCTTTGCTATCGGCATCGACTATTGGTGGCGACTAAAAAAATACCGGCTCGAGTTTTTGCCCGAGTTTAACGTAGGTCGCTATCGACAGCACAACGATTTCGACCAGAAGTTCTCGAATAGCTTGTACAGCTTGTTCCTGAATACCAATTGGTATCTTTTTGATTTTAAAGGCGATTGCAATTGCCCGACGTTCTCCAAACAGGGCGAGTTTCTGAAAAAAGGTTTTTTTATTCAAATTTCGCCGGGGCTGAGTTATATGCAATACGAGTTGAGCTACAATGAGGAAACCGCCCCCGATAAACCCGTCGAACTCAATAGCGAAGAGCTGGATTTTAGCCTGGGCCTAGGCGCCGGACTCGATATCGGCGTAACGGACCTGATTACGGTCACTCCGTTATTGGGCCTGCGATATTACCCGGTGATGAATTGGCCCGGCCTGTCTCAATTACCACCTGTAAATGACGCCGTGCTGGAAGAAAAAAGCCCGCTGTGGCAGTT
>JAEUUQ010000317.1 GCA_016787505.1 Saprospiraceae bacterium
GTAAACAAGAAAAACCTGGTCATTGCCGCCATGGATTTCAACTTCATTGGCGGCTCCATGGGCTCGGTGGTGGGACAGAAAATAGCCATGGCCATCGACTATTGCCTGGATACCCGCAGCCCGTTGCTCATCATCTCCAAAACCGGCGGCGCGCGCATGATGGAATCGGCTTTTTCGCTGATGCAAATGGCTAAAACATCGGCCAAGCTCACTCAATTGGCCAAAGCCCGCATCCCTTATTTTTCGCTGCTCACCGACCCCACAACAGGCGGCGTTACGGCTTCTTTTGCCATGCTCGGCGATATCAATTTTTCCGAACCCGCGGCATTGATAGGCTTTGCCGGCCCCCGCGTTATTAAGGAAACGATCAAAAAGGATTTGCCCGAAGGATTTCAAACTTCCGAATTCCTGCTAGAACACGGCTTTCTCGATTTTATCACCGACCGCAAAGATTTGAGGGAAACGCTATCCGATTTGTTACAACTTTACGACCTGTAATTATGTCTCCTTTTGTTGCTGTACAGGATATTCCTGAAAAAGAAATCATAAAAGGGTACCACGCCCGCATGATACATATGGAAGGGATCACCGTGGCTCATTTTCGCGTGGAGGCCGGCAGTGCGCTGCCCCAGCATCATCACATTCACGAGCAGGTCACCAATATCATTAGCGGTACTTTTGAAATGACTGTAGGCGGCGTTACAAAGGTTTGTACAGCCGGTGACGTAATAGCAATCCCCTCCAACGTGCCCCACAGCGCCATTGCGCTCACAGATTGTTATATCGTGGATGTATTTTGCCCTGTGAGGGAAGATTACCGCTAATTCTGGCAGTCGGCAGTCGGCGTTCGGCTGCTTAGAACCGACTGCCGATCGCCGACTGCCGATTGCCAATCTAAATCTTCTCCTTCTTTCGAATCGTCCTTACCGTAACCACAATAAGGGTGAGAACCGTTATTGGAACTACAAACCACATCATCGTATGGCTGAAAAACGGCAGTGCGTCGTGGTGGGAGGCGGACAGGATGAGGTAAACCGTATAAGCGATATAATATCCCAGAAAAACAAAGCCTTCCCAGCGAGAGATAACATTGCCCGTAAAAAATATGGGTAAACAAGCGAGGGCTACAGCTATCATCACAGGAATGTCGAAACTCAGGGCAGAAGTGGAAACCGGTAATCCGCCGCCGGAGACAGCGGCTGATAGCCCAAGCACAGCCAGGATATTAAATATATTGCTACCCACCACATTACCCACCGCAATATCGCGCTCTCCTCTAATGCTGGCAATGACAGAAGTTGCAACTTCCGGCATAGAGGTACCGGCGGCTACAATAGTAAGGCCGACAATAAGGTCGCTGACTCCAAGTTTGTGTGCAATGTCTACTGCTCCGTTGACTAGCCATTTAGAACCAAGAACGAGTACTACCAATCCCACGATGACCATAAGCGCATTGACAAGTTGACTGGTCGGCTTTTTATCCTTACCATCGCCAAATTCGGCTTTGTATTCGTCTTTTACGGCTTTACTTTTTTCTTTTTGGCTTTGGCGAATCAAGAATACAGTATAGCCGATGATACCGGCAAACAGGACAATGCCCTCAAGCTGAGAGATCGTGCCATTCCAGGCCATCATCATAGTTAGCAATGACACGCCGATCATAAGCGGCACATCAAGGCGCACTAATTGCTGAGCCACGATCAGCGGCGTTATGATTCCGGAAATGCCTAAAATGAACAACACATTAAAAATATTGCTACCCACAACATTGCCTACTGCAATATCGGCGTTGCCATTCAGAGATGACATCACGCTCACTGCCATTTCAGGCGAACTCGTGCCGAACGCTACGATGGTCAATCCAATGACGAGGGGAGAAATACCCCATGAAATTGCTAGTTTAGAAGCGCCTTTTACGAGTAATTCGGCGCCGATGACAAGCATGACTAGTCCAACAATAAGTAGTAATATAGGCATAAGTGTATATTTTGGGTAAAAACCGTCCCAAAATAAAATATTCAGCAGCAAGTAATGGTATTTGTGTTAAAAAAAATCAGGCACATTGTTTAATCTGTCTCATCAGGGCGGTGGTTTTTTCGCTGGGTGCTGCGCCAAGGCGTTGATACAAAAGCGATCTGCACATCTCGAATTGTTGCAAGGCTTTGTCAATCAGTCCCATTGCTGAATAGCAAAACATAAGCCGTCTGTGAGCGGCTTCGCTGAGCGGTTCTATCTCGAGTAGTCGCTGCGAGAGATTGATAGCAAGTTGGTATTGCGTTTGGTCCGAATAGTGTTGGGCCAATTTATCGAGAGCTGGCAGGTATTGTTCGCGAAGTCTGTCGCATTCCCGGGCGGCCCAGGAGTCTTCGCAAAAGGCCTCCAGAAATTGCCCTTTGTAATAAGCAAAAGCGCGATGAAAAGCATGCAGGGATTCTTCGGGTTGGTTATTTCTTTCTTTTAGGTAAGCTTCTTTCAGACTATTAGTAAAAGCTGTTGCGTCGGAAGTGATCGCCAGTCTGCGATGAAAGCTATAGAGTTGGTCTTTAAAAACCAGGTTTTCACCGCCTATGCCTTGTGCATCCAGCCATTGGCGGATATGCCAAATGGCGTTATTGAGGGAATTGCGGGCAGAATCGCCGTCTACATCCGGCCAAAGCCAGTCAATAATCCTGTCGCGGTGCACTGCTCTCGGATGTTGGTAGAGCAGATAGGCCAGCAGCATTTTTTGCTTTCTCGTAAGTTCGCAGACAAGTGGTCGGCCTTTGTAATACAACAGAAATTCGCCGAAATATTGCACGCGCAGGGCGTTTTCGGGCAGGGATACTTCATTTTTATCGTGCAACCAGGCGGGCATGATGCCCATTTGATAACCCCCCAGCAACCAATCGCAGAGCATCTCCGTGAGCGGTTTATTTTTTTTGGTCGAAACGGGTTCGATTTCCCTAACCTTTTTAAATGCATGCCGTTCCACACGTTGGAGCAAAAGCGTTTCATCGACAGCAGGCCAAAACAGGAAATCAAAAAACTCGTGTTGAAATGCGTCGAGAACTTGTTCGCGGGTAGAAACGGCAGCGATAAGTAAAAGGGGAATATTTTGGATTTTGTGTAACTTGCAATCTCGAACTTCTTGAAGTTTTACTAAACCCTCTTCTTGTTTTCCTGGATCGTGATTCACGATAATCATTGAAAACTCGCCCAAATAATCCAAATAATCAGCCGGAAAGCTGAATGGCAAGTCGACGACTTCAAACGCTTCGCTGCAGATAGCGCTGAGTTGGTCTTTGGTAAGCAGTGCGCTTCCAATGAGTAGTAGTTTGGGGGGCATGGGTTTTACTTTTGGCTTTCTTAACTAAATACGCCTATGGGTTCTTTCATTACAAATCATAATCGGTAAAAGTTATGCAATTGCACTTTTCTTCAGGTAGTCCGGATTCACATGCTTGCGAAAGTCGCCGTGAAGGCGACTGGATCGTATTCACTTGCCCTCAGTGCGAGGAATTTGAACGCAGAATTAATTTTGAAACAGGAGAGCAGCACACCACGCCGTCGGCTAATCCCTACATTTTACATCAGGGGAGTTTTATGCCCGCCGGTTTCGAGGCAGATCACTTAGGTGCGAATTGATTGCGGATTTGCGAATTCGGATTGCGGATTTTTCTTAGATGAAATCCGCAATCCGCAATCCGCAATTTGTTTAGTAAAGATACGAAAAAAATTAATATGCAAGGTGTCTTGAACAGGATTTAGGGATTGAAGGATGCACAAGATGGATAATTAACATCCTGTATATCCTATAATCCCTAAATCCTGTTCAAGAACACGCAGCATTTCATTAAAATACCTGCATAAGACATTCGGCGGGCCATTGATCGGAATTGCATCGAGCAACTGCGTGTATGCGATACAATCCGCTCGAGAAATAGGCGGCGGGAAGGGTAAACACAAGTTGGCCTTGTTCGGATACAATTACCTGTGACAGGGTTAAAGCCACGTGATATTTGCCGCCGATAGCCTGCGCGTTCACTTCCAGTTCTATTTGGGGTATTTTGCGGCTGCCGAGGGTGAGTTCCATGGCAAGTTCCACAAAAGCAACAGTATGTGGGGCTGCGCCGGGTTGAACCTCCCAGGGGCGGTTTACGATGCGGAGAGCGGCTGCATGGGCCGCGTTAGTGCCGGCTGCAGGGGTGGCTGCCGGTAGACGCATTTGTATGAAATTGCCTATAACCTCGGGATGCAGGCCTTGCAGGGCCATGTTATTGCCGCTTTGCAAGTGCTCGATACGGCCTTTGAGAGTTTTTCCTTTATCCGAATCATAGTAATCGATACGAAAAGTGTATTTGGTTGCGCCTTCTACCGGAGGTGCAAGGTCGGCGCTGCGCGCCTTGGCGGTAGTTTCCTGTGGTATTTCAGCAATGGGTTGCTCGGATTGGGCTACCTGTTGGAGATAACCGATGGCCATCAACATCTTATCTGCGTCGTCGTAAGTGATACTCCGGCCAATTTCCTGATGGTTGCCGGCGTGCAGGGTAAAGAAAAAAGTGCCGGCTTCTTCATTGGTTTTAAATTGTTTGGGTTTTGACGCATTGCGAATGACGGCATTCAAGCCGGCGGAGGCATTGTCTTTGGCATTATAGGCCTGGCTAAAAAAGATGGGCCTGCCATGCACATCGCCGCAGCAAAAATAGTACAACCCGCTTGCCTTATCTTCAAAAAGTTGAAAGCCCGGCAGGGCGCGAGGAGGCGCCGGCGCCGGATTCTGACGGATTTTGTTGGCTGATTTCATGGCTCAGGCGGTTTTTTGTGGGAAAGAAGATGAAGAGAGAGAGAGGGTTAGAGGTAGAGAGGGTGGGAAAAATTCCTGCCTTCTCTCCTCTTATTTCTCCCTCAGCCTGTTGCTTACGCGGCC
Source organism: Saprospiraceae bacterium (assembly GCA_016787505.1). Lineage (GTDB taxonomy): Bacteria > Bacteroidota > Bacteroidia > Chitinophagales > Saprospiraceae > JABWBR01. The sequence goes on from JAEUUQ010000317.1 coordinate 4,907, forward strand.
TGATAGAATTGGATCAAGCCAAGGTCTGCGAAAGCGACAACCGGTGCTTTTGCGCCGCCGGGGCCTTCCAGGGTGATGATAGCCAAAAGACGGTAAACGCCTTCTTCCACTTCATTTGCGGGGATGTTGACTTTTACGGCGTAGTCGTTGGACAGTGCAGCCACAAACGGAGTGGCGGCTTTATAATCCTGTGCGAATTCGCCACCGCCCATTTTTTCGAGGACCACTTTGCATCTCCAGGTGCCGCTCATCAGCAAGGCAAGGCCACCTTTTACCGTCCATTTCAGGTTGACGATAGACGATTGGTCGGTTTGGATAAAGCGGTTGGTTTCGGTGGGGTCAAACGGACCCGGTGCGGGGAATGTTCCTCCTGTGTCGGCGCCTTCGGTCATAATGGCAAAAGAGCCGTTTTGGATGGAAAAGTTGCCAGCTACATTGGTTTCAAAATGCAGATCTGCCATGGTTCTTTAGGTTTGTGCAATTTGGGCAAAGACAGGTTCACAGCGCCCGTAGGCTGTACATTACTTGCGTTGCGGTGAATTTGGTTTTTGATGA
>JAEUUQ010000318.1 GCA_016787505.1 Saprospiraceae bacterium
AAAAAAACGTCTGCCTCGCTGAAGCAAGACAGACGCATCAAAACAAAACGAAAAACCAACTTTAAACAAGTCTTTAAGTAAGAATAAAAACTGCTTTTCGCCGATTTTTGTTGCGGGGGCGCGTGTTAATAATTTCTTAAGGCGCTTGATATTCAAAAAACTGTGGACACGGCATGTACCTAAAAGAGCTTGAAACATTTCGCATATATTATTCGCAAACCATTCACCCTGAATTGATGCGAATGGAGCGACAGCGACTCCGATTGCTGGGGCTGCTGGCGTTTTCGGCCTTTTTGCTCGTGGGCGCTTTCGTCATCGAATTATACCTCAATTTGCTGGTGCTCACCCTGGCCCTCAGCATCCCCATCACCTTCTACATTGCCTATCTGGTATACCGCGTGCAGCAATTCAGGCGCACCTTCAAACCCAACGTAGTCAACCTCATCCTGCATTTTATCGACGAGCAGCCCAACTACGGGCAATTGGCCTACGACCCCCGCAAATTTTTGACCAAAGACAGGTTTAAACAAAGCAAAATATTCAGCACACCCGCCCATTATTACGCCGGCGAAGACTACATCAACGGGCGGGTAGGCGAAATGCCTTTTGAGATGTGCGAACTGTCCGTTCGCGAGATCGCGCGCACCGACAACAAACTCGAAGTGATCTTCGAAGGCGTGTTTTTGTACGCCGTATTCAACGAAGAAGCCGAGGGAAGCATGGTCATCTGGCCTCGCAAAATGCGCAAATACCTGTCGCGCTCTATCAAAGCCTTTACCTGGGAAGGCGGTGAAAACGTCGACCACGAAATCCTCAACGAGCGCTTCCGCGAGCGTTTTTTGGTGTACGCCACCGAAGACACCCACGTAGTAGGCATTTTATCGGAACCCATGCAGGATTCCATCCTCGATTACGTAGACCGCACCGGCAAAGACATCTACCTGGCTTTCCACGACCGCGAAATTTATGCGGCGGTTACTGAACAAAAAGACTTGCTCGAACCGTTTATATTTCAATCCAACCTCAATTTCGAGCTGGTCAAAGAATTTTATGAAGATATTTCGCTCATCCTCCGCGTGGTGCAGGATTTCGATCAAACCCATTGACAGTATTTTTCAACCCAATTTCGCTATGATTAAACGACTTGCAGCCGTATTACCGGCTATATTTCTCGCTATTACCTTTTGGGCGCAACCCGCTACTTTCGAACCAACAGAAAAAGCCTTACTGTGGGAAATCAAAGGCAAGCAATTAAAACAGCCCTCCTACCTTTTCGGCACCATCCACCTCATCAGCAAGCGAGATTTTGTATTGTTTGAAGAAGTAAAAACGGCCCTGGCCCAAAGCGAACGCGTAGTTTTTGAAATCGACATGGAAAAAATGTCGGATGCCGCCACGCTGATGCCCCTGATGATGAAAATGTACATGCGCAAGGATACCACCCTGCGCGATCTGCTCAGCCAGGAAGACTACGCCTTTGTCAAAGCCCACTTCGATAAACTGGGCCTGCCGCTGTCGTTCATGGAGCGCATCAAACCCATGTTTTTGTCGATGCTGGCCTCCGAAGACTTCATGGCCATGAAACAGGGCCCCGATTCGATGCAAATGATGTCGTACGAAATGGAGATCATGGAATTGGCCAAGCAACAAGACAAAGACATCGACGGCCTGGAAACGGCTGAATACCAGATGAGCATTTTTGACAGCATCCCTTACCAGGCGCAGGCCCAAATGCTGGTAGAAAGCATCAAGATGGGCAGCGGCGGCGAAGACAGTCAGTTTGACGAAATGGTGCAAATGTATAAAAGCAAGGATATCCAGGCCATGCAAAAAATGATGGAAGGCGATGCCGGCGTAGGCGAATACGAAGACGTGCTGCTGGTAGGCCGCAATAAAAACTGGATACCTGTGATGTCGCGTATGATGGCTAAGGGGCCTTCTCTTTTTGCCGTCGGCGCCGGCCACCTCGGCGGACCACAGGGTGTGGTGGCTTTGCTGCGCCAGGCGGGCTTTGAGGTGACGGCGGTTGTGAGGGAGTGAGGGGGAGAGGGGGCGACTTTGCGACTTTACGACTGTACGACTGTACGACTGTACGACTTTGCGATCCCGGCCGTCACCTCCCATGATTTTCCCGGGCCGTCACCTCCCATGATTTTCCCAGGACGTCACCTCCCATGGTGTTCCCAGGACGTCACCTCCCATGGTGTTCCCTGGACGTCACCCCAAGAAAAATCACCGATTTACGCTGACCAACCTCATTTACGGGGCATAGCAAAGGGGGGTATTTTTGTAAAAAATGCTGTTATGCTAACCGTTGAAAATAAACCTCTCGTGAACGAATCCACTATTTCATCGGAATATCGCGTCAAATCGCTGTTGGTGGGGCTCAGCCTCGAGGACAACGACGAAGCCTTATTGTCATACATTGACTTCCTGATTGACGTATTACCCATAGAGCGTGCCACCTTCCTGCACGTCCTTCCCCGCTTCGACATGTTTAATGTGCAATACGAACAGGAGGCCGATGGGTTAGTGAGTAATTTTGAGATAGACAGAGATATAGTCGCTCAAATGCAGGCCGAAATCAAGGCCCGTTTTGCAGAAAAAGCCCTGCAGCCTGCCTTCATCGTGCAGGAGGGCGACCCGCTTGAAGCTTTGCTATATGCCACGCAGGAATCAAAAGCCGACCTGGTCATCATCGGACAAAGCAGCGGTAGTGGTCCCCACGGCATCCTGGCGCGCAACCTGGCCCGCAAGGCTACTTGTCCGGCGCTGATCATCCCTCAAGAGGCGCTTTGTAGTCTGGGCCGCATCGTGGTACCCATTGATTTTTCAAAAAACTCGGTAAATGCCCTGCAAACTGCGGCAGGCATAGCCTCCGCTACCGGCGCTGAACTGGTAGCCGTCAATATATTCGAATTGCCCAGCCTGAATGCCTACCGCATCAATAAGACCGTAGACGAACTGCGCGAACTGATCACTACCGATCGCTACGCCGCTTTTGAGGCCTTTATCCAGACCCACCTGCGCAATTACGCCGGTAAGCTCAAAACCAAGTTGGTAGAACGCGACTGGAACAGCGTGGCGCATCACCTCCTCGATTTTGCCCGCGCCGAAGGCGCCGACCTCCTCGTGATGGGCGCCAAAGGCCACTCCCGCGTAGAACGCCTGTTGATGGGCAGTGTGACCGAGGATTTGCTAGCGGCTAATGAGACGATACCGACTTTGGTGGTGAAGTGAGGTGAACGGTAAACGTTCACTCTACCGCACCACCAACCGTGCATACTTCACCCGGTCAAACCTATCCGTAACCCGGCAGATGTAAACGCCCGGAGGAAACCGCGTATCCGGCAAATCGAAGCGGATGGGTTGGCCTTCGGGGTGGCCTTTCGAGGATAGGATGAGTTGCCCGCTTGTATTCCAAAATTGGACATCATAGGACTGCACAATCGTGGTACCATCCTGAACCGAGAGGTAAACAAAATCATCAGCGGGGTTGGGATAGAGCTTGAAGACCTCCGACCCGGGCGGGGGTGGCGAAGTAGTGTCGCTGATCGCCGCAATGCTTGCGTCGAGCCAGCCGAGGCGCTGGGTAAGCCAACTGCGCAGGTAGTTGACTTCCTGGGCGTAGCTGTTGCCGATAAACGAATTGGGCCACACATACGTGCCCAGCACCGGCCAACGCTGGAAATTGCGCACTTGTGACTCGGCGAGCAGGTTGCTGATAGAATCGATAGCGCCGAATAACCTGGCATTGCTCCATTCATCCTGGCGTAGCGCCTGCCAGTTGGCGCCCACGCGCTGGCGGAAAGCGGGGTCGCTCCACAGTCGCGACCACCAGAAGTGGATCACCCAGCCGTCGCCGCTGCAAAAGATATTAAAGTCTTTGGCCCAGCCCACCGGGTTGGCGCCCTCGCAGTAGTCGCCGATGCCGAGAGATATATTATGGTCCCAGATGGGGCCCATCGCTATTTTGCCGCCATTGCTGTCTTTATCTTTATAAAAATAAGCGCTAAGTCGGTAGCCGTCTACGTTGCGCGTTATTTCCTGCACGAGCAGGTAGTTTACCCAGGTATCCAGGTCTATCCAGTCTTCGTAGTGTTCTTTGAAGTCGGGGGCGGCCAGCATATCCTCGAAGGTATTGATATGATTTTGGATATAGGCGGCCTGCTGGGGCTGGATGTCTTCTTCTTTGGGGGTGTCGTATTGGAACCAGGTTTGCTGCCAACTGCCGGCTATAGGCGGGTAATCCGACACCCAGTTGCCGCCAATGCCGCCCGAAGTCCCGTATTTGTCCATGCGCAGGATATAACCGCCGGTGACATCGTCGCCTGAGACTTCGTCTTCTTCCAGTTTGGCGATATCCACGCGGTCGGCGTCGCGTTTGATGGTTTCGATAAGGGCGTACACGCCGATATAGTCGCCGTTGAGCACCACCTCGCAGTAGCGGCTGCGGGGCGACCAGGGCAGTGCCCGGCTTGCATACAAGTGAGTGATCACGTCGCGCATCAGCGTTTTGTCGTTGAGCGGGGCGATCAGGGCCCAGTCGCTTTCTTCGGGCATACCCAGCAGGGAGACGGGCAGGTCTTCGCCGGCGGCGTCGCGGGTTTCAATGCCGTAAGGTTTTTTAGCATACGATTGCGAAGAAGAGCCCCGCAGTTCAATACCAATTAAGCCATTATAGTTATTGAAAGGGTCGGTCATATAGTTGCGCTGGCCCGGGCCGTTGTCGATCACGCCCATAGTAGCTGTGATCTTGGGTTCGTCGGGGATAGTCTGGCCGTTGGTGTTGATCACCACAATGGGCAGGTCGGAAGAGGTGAAATTGACCTGTGCACTGAGGGGGGACAGAACTATCCATAAGAGACAACAAAAGCCGGTTAATTTCTTCATATCAACTGTCATTATCCAACATTGGGGCCCTTGAGGGCGTTTGAAAAATGGGGAATGTTATCGGTTATCTGTTGTCAGTTATCTGTTTATAACCCACAACCCATAACCCACAACCGACAACTCCTAAAATATGAAAAGTGCAAGTCGCTTCTTTTTGTTCATTTTGCTAGCAACGGCAAGCTGCCGGGAGTCGCGCAAAGCTGATCATACTTCTCCACCGGATCAGGCGGCAGTGGCGCAAGATAGTACAAATGAAGTTTTCGTCGATTCTTTTGCTGCCCGCGTTGTGTTGGGGCGCGACATTACCATAAAAAAATATTTTTCCTGCCTCGATTCGCTGGTGGCGGCGTGGGATACGCTTTTGCCGTATACCCTGAGCGAACACCTGCTGGTGCGCGCCAACTCCTGGCTGATAGATAGCCTGGCCGAAACCGACTATTACCGGCTTATGGCCAAGGGGAGATTTGTATACGACCAGCAAAAAATGGTCATCTTGCACAAAGGCGATACGCTGGGCATACCTGGAGAGGCCCTGGCTGCCGAATTGCAATCGCGCATCGACTCCACCTGGATCGACGTGAATATCCCCGAATTTAAGCTGCGCATTATGGAAGGCGACAGCGTGTTGTTTGTTTTCCCCGTGCGCGTGGGGCGCAACCAGAAGCGATACCTGGAGATGGCGGGTCGCGAGGTAGACCTACGCACACCGATTGGGCAGGGACGCATAGTTAGAATCGAACGTTATCCCTCGTGGATAGACCCCTGCAATTGTAAACCCTACACCGAAACACACCGCGATGATGGTCGTGTGACGCGCTGCCCCCAGATACCCTGGCTGGAGCCCGAACTCAACGGCCATCGACCGGGCTGCCTTATCCACCCTACTACCAATCCTAAAACGCTGGGCAAGGCTTATTCCAATGGCTGTGTGGGCATGCGCGAAGCTGACGCATGGGTCGCCTACTATCACGCTCCTGTGGGAACCCGCATCAGGTTTCGCTATGATTTGCGGGGTGTGGATGAAAACGGTGATACGGTGCGGCTCAAGGATATTTATAAACGAAAGAAATAATAAACCTTTCGCTCCTTCGGCAGTCTAACCCCGATAAACACCAACCCATATGAAGCAAAGCTTGTTATTAACCATTTGCTGGATGGCGCCCATCTGGCTATTCGCCCAATCCTGGTTTACCACACACCAAAACGCCGACCTCATGTTTTCGGGTGTCGACTTCAATAATACCGGCGGCGCCTTGCTTTTCAATCATCCCAACGGACTAACTTCTGATGGTACAAAACTCGTATTGTGCGATCGCTTCAACAATCGCGTATTAGTATGGAATATTGCGCCGACAGCCTGGAATACCCCGCCCGACCTGGTATTGGGGCAACCTAATTTTATAAACAACAACCCGGGAACAACAAAAAGCGGGATGAACTGGCCTGGCAACGCATCGCTGGCTGCCAACGGCACGCTCGCAGTAACAGATACCGACAATGACCGCATCCTGCTGTGGTTCACTTTTCCCACTTCGAGCGGCCAGTCCGCCGATATCGCCATACACCTGCCCACTATTACTCCTCCCGGCTCGCCTATGATATGGGGCTGGCCCTGGGGCGTGTGGACCGACGGCACGCGGCTTGCCGCAGTAGCCACCACTGGGAGAACGCTCTTATTTTGGGACACACTTCCCACCATGGACAACGAAACACCCGATTACACCATCAATCTTCCCCACTTCGGCACGCCCCGCAATATCTCCACCGACGGCGCCACTTTCTTTTTTGTGGGCGACCACAACGCGCAAGTCAACGGTAATCCCGGCACTTTTTTCTGGAATAGCTACCCTACTGCAGCCAACCAGCCCTATGATTTTTACCGCGACGAGTGGATCAAAGGCGTAGAATTGACTAGCGGAAAACTGATAGCCGCCGGCCTGCGCAGCATTTACACCTGGAATGCCGTGCCCACCAACGCCGGTCAAAATCCCGATTTCACAGCTACTCCGCTTTACTACAAAAACGGCGACGGCGTGGATGTGGTAGAAGCCGGTGGCCGTATCTACGTCAACAATTACAACGGGAATGATATTTTGGTATACCCAAATCCACCTACTGAAGCATCGCCCCATCCCCAGTTTGCCCTGGGAGTTTCTAATTATTTAAACAATACCCTCGACTCGATAGGATACGTGCAAAACCCGGCTTTTTCTACCGACGGGCAGCGGCTTTTTGTGACCTCCGACTACGACCGGCGGATTTATGTGTACCACAATTTTCCGGCCGTCTCCGGTGTATTGCCCGACGAAATCATCTCCACCCAGTCTTTGAACATAGCCCCCTGGGATAATACCTGGTACAACGGCCAATTTGTAATAGTGGGCAATAGCCGCGTTTGCGTATGGAATAACACCCAGGATTTAACCCAGCAGCCATCGCAGCAATTTAACGGCAATATCGGTACGGCTAATTTCTCCGATCTGAAAGGCGTGGCGCTCGACAGCCAGTTTTTTTACGTAGCCGACCGCAATGGGAAAATTTATATTTGGGAAGGTTTACCCGCCAATTCGGCTCAAAACCCGCTTCATACGCTTACGTTCAACAATGCGCAACTGAGCCGCCTGTCGAGTGACGGCGAATACTTTTGCGTAGCGCAACAATCGCCTCCTGCAATCTTTGTCTACAAAGTAGCCGACATCGCCAACGGCAACACGACCCCCTGGAAAACCGTCAACAACTTTTCACAACTCAACCTGCCTGCCGAGGCACTAGCCTTCAACGGCTCGCTGGCCATAGCCAACCAGGGCCATCACAACGTCTTATTGTGGCAGGATATCAATGACGCCGGCAATACCCAGGAGGCCGTCGTATTGGGCCAACCCGACATTAATACCCACCGGGCCGCCATTGGGCAAAACAGCCTGTTTATGCCCGGCGCACTTTTAGCTGTTGATAATAAATTGTGGGTAGGTGAATTCAAATTTTCTTCCAGAATACTTCAATATTCATATCCGCTCGTCACCGGAACAAGCGAATACGCAGATTCAGACTACTGGCGTGTGTATCCCAACCCGGTGAATAGCGAATTGACAATCGAATTTGCCGCCCAGCCCGAAGGGGATGTATTACTTTTTGATTATTTGGGTAAATTATTACAAAAAAAACCTGTGCACCGCACCTCCCTCTCGCTTGATTTGAGCAATTATGCGGCCGGGGTATACATCGTTGCCTATCAGGGCAGAGTTTGCAAGATTGTTAAGCGCTGAATAGGGAAAAAACGTACCTTTGCGGCTTCTATTGAAAAAAGGAAACGCAATGTCTGTTGAGATTTTCGACACGGTAAAAGGTATTATTGCAGAAATCGAGGCGAGCCAACCGGCCAACGAAGAAGCGCTGGAGCAATTCCGCCTGCGGTATGTCGGCACCAAAAACGTCATCAAACCGCTGTTTGGTGAGATCAAAAACGTGCCCAACGAGCTGAAAAAGGAATTCGGCCAGTTGCTCAATACCGCCAAAGAAGCCGCCGAGGCCAAATACGCCGCCCTCAAAGAACAACTGGAAGGCAGCAGCGATGACGCCGGCGCCCACGGCCTCGACCTGAGCGCCCCCGGCGAACCCCTCAGCCTGGGTAGCAGACACCCCGTAGCTATCGTAATGAACCGCATCATCCGCATCTTTGAGCGCATAGGCTTCGTGGTGGCCGACGAACGAGAAATCGAGGACGACTGGCACAACTTTACAGCCATGAATACCCCCGAGGACCACCCCGCCCGCGACATGCAGGATACGTTTTACCTGCAGGACAGCCTCACGATGCTGCTGCGCACCCACACTTCGTCGGTGCAGGCCCGCGTGATGACCTCGCAGCAACCGCCCATCCGCATCATTGCCCCGGGGAGAGTATACCGCAACGAAACCGTATCGGCTCGCTCCCACTGCCAATTTCACCAGGTAGAAGGATTGTACGTGGATGAAAATGTATCTTTTGCCGATATGAAGCAAACCCTGCTTTATTTCGCTCGCGAAATGTTCGGCCCTCAGGTATCTATCCGCCTGCGCCCCTCGTATTTCCCTTTCACCGAACCCAGCGCGGAGATGGACGTCTACCTGGGCACGGCAACCGAAAAAGACTACCGCCTCACCAAAGGCACCGGCTGGCTCGAAATAATGGGCTGCGGCATGGTAGACCCCCAGGTGCTCGACAATTGCGGCATCGACTCAAAAAAATATTCAGGTTTTGCTTTCGGTATGGGTATCGAACGCCAGGCGCTCCGCTTATACGATATTGGAGATATCAGGCTCTTTTTTGAAAACGACGTGCGCTTCCTGCGGCAGTTTGCGGCAGCTTATTAAACCACCTCATCGTTTTCAATAAAGGCGATTTCTTTGAGGTAAAAAGCCTCGGTAGCGCCCGGATGCTCCACAAGCAGCCGTCCGATAGCATCTACCCCCACAATTTGACCTTCCAATATGCGACCGTCGGCGGTGCGAAAAGTCGACAACTGGCGGTAGCGATACAAGTGTGCGTAGTAATCATCGCGCAGTATATCGAATTGGAGGGCGCGAAGCGCCAGGTAGCGCGCTTCGATGCAAGAGAATAACGCACTGCGAAGCTCGTCGAGTTCGACGGGCCGGCCGGCGCGGGCCAGGCGCAGCGATGTAGCCCGGTTAAGCGCCGGCGGAAAAACGGTTTGATTGACATTGATGCCGATGCCCACTACGCTGCTTTGCAGGACTGCTCCCGCAATCGTGTTTTGGATCAATATGCCGGCGGTTTTACTATCGCCGATATATACATCGTTGGGCCACTTGACAGACACCTGATTTTCTACGTACCTTGCAACGCAGTCCCTGACTGCCAGCGCAATAGCCTGATTGAGCGAAAATTGTTGCCGGGCCTGGAGAAACGAAGGGTACAAAATTGCGCTGAGCATGATATTTTGGCCGGGTTCGCTTTCCCAGCTACTGCCAATTTGTCCTTTACCCCCGGTTTGATAGTCGGCGGAAATGACAGTTCCCTCCCCTGGCTTGCTTTTTGATAGCAAATCCAGGGCGTAGTCGTTGGTAGAAGAAAGACTGGGAAAGTGTAAAAGAACCTTTCCGACAAAAAGTGTGTTTGAATTACACAAAGTTCATACTTTTATTACCTACTGAATTTTAGTAACTGTTTAGTAGGGTTTAGTGCCTTCGGCAGTTTAGTAGAGTTGAGTAGGGTTTAGTGCCTTCGGCAGTTTAGTAGAGTTGAGTAGGGTTTAGGGAGACTAGGTTATGAATCAAACTCAAAAACTAAACCCTACTAAACCCTACTAAACCCTACTAAACCCCACTAAACCCCACTAAACAATTACTGATTTTATCACAAAACTAAAGAGACAGTTTGAATTCACAAGTTAAAGTAAAACCGCTAAAGCCCGATGTAGCAGCGCTCAACGATCTCATCATCGACAGCATTCAGGATATCAAAGGCAAGCGGATCGTCAAATTAGACCTCCGACACCTTGAAGACGCCCCCGCCGATTTCTTTATCATTTGCGAAGGCGACTCCAATACGCAGGTAAAAGCTATTGCCGACAACGTTAGCAAACGAGTCAAAGAAGAAAAACGCATGACGCCTGTTCACGTAGAAGGCGAACGCTATGCCCGCTGGATTTGCGTCGACTTTTTCTCCACAGTGGTGCATGTATTCTACCGCGAAACGCGTACATTTTACGAATTGGAAGACTTGTGGGGCGACGCAGTATTTACCGAATACGATACTTTATAGGCTTTTACCTGCACTTTGTCGAGATTCATACAACGAAATCGGCGCCGCAGTGTTATTACGCTTGACTTGATTTGAGTTGAAAAAGGGAACTTAATGGAGAATAACAATAATAACGGCAATCGCGATCCCAAACCCGGGAGGCCTGGTTTTGGATCCTATTGGATATACGGGGTGATTGCGATTTTGCTGCTCGCACTCAATTTTTACAGCATGTCTAAAGGCAGTAAGGAGCCCATCTCCCTGAACCGCCTGCAGGAAATGCTGGTTGACCAGGCTGTGGAAAGGCTGGTGGTGATCAATGAGCGCACTGCCCGTGTGTACCTCAAGCCGGAGAAGCTCAGCGACGCCAAATACTCCGACGCCGCCAAAAGCAATCTCGGCAGCAATCGCTTCCACTATTGGATGGAAATTGGCTCGTCTACGTCGTTTGACGCTTTTTTGAAAGACGTGCAGGATGAACAGAATATCCCTGTCAAGGACCGCATCTATGCCAAATACGATACGGAGCGCGATTGGTTTTATCTCATCGTGAGTTGGTTTTTGCCCATCCTCATTGTGGTAGCTCTGTGGGTCTTTATTATGCGCCGCGTAGGTGGCGCAGGCGGAGGCCCCGGCGCCCAGATATTCAATATCGGCAAATCGAAGGCTACGCTTTTTGATCAAAATAGCAAGGTAAACATCACTTTCCAGGATGTGGCCGGCCTCGACGAAGCCAAAGAAGAAGTGATGGAGGTGGTCGATTTCCTGAAAAACCCGAAAAAATACACCGCACTGGGCGGCAAAATACCCAAAGGCGTGCTACTGGTAGGCCCTCCGGGCACCGGTAAGACGCTGCTGGCCAAAGCCGTCGCCGGCGAAGCAGGCGTGCCTTTTTTCTCGATATCGGGTTCCGACTTTGTGGAGATGTTTGTAGGCGTGGGCGCATCCCGTGTGCGCGACCTTTTCCGCCAGGCCCGCGAAAAGGCCCCATGTATCGTTTTTATCGATGAAATCGACGCTATCGGCCGCGCGCGTGGCCGAAACAGCATCCAGGGCGGCAACGACGAACGCGAAAACACGCTCAACCAGTTGCTGGTAGAGATGGACGGCTTTAGCACCGACAAAGGCGTTATCCTGATGGCCGCCACCAACCGCCCCGATGTGCTCGATACCGCCCTGCTCCGCCCGGGCCGCTTCGACCGCCAAATCGGCATTGACCGCCCCGACCTCAAAGGCCGCGAAGCGATTTTCAACGTACACCTCAAGAATATCAAAAAATCTCCCGAGGTCACACCCGCCGCCCTTTCGGAGATGACGCCGGGTTTTGCCGGCGCCGAAATCGCCAACGTATGCAACGAAGCCGCCCTCATCGCCGCCCGCCGCAATAAGAAAGCAGTGGATATGGACGATTTTAACTCGGCGCTCGACCGCGTAATCGGCGGCCTCGAAAAGAAAAACCGACTGATCTCTCCCGAAGAAAAACGCATCATCGCCTACCACGAAGCCGGCCACGCCATCTGCGGCTGGTACCTCGAACACGCCTCACCCCTGGTGAAGGTGACGATCGTACCCCGTGGCATCGGTACGCTGGGCTACGCGCAGTACTTACCCAAGGAGGAATATATTACGCGCACCGAGCAGCTGCTCGACCGCATGTGTATGACTTTCGGCGGCCGCGCAGCCGAGTCGATTATTTTTGACAAAATATCTACCGGCGCGCAAAGCGACCTCGACCAGGTGACCCGCATGGCCTATAGCATGGTGATGATTTTTGGTATGAATGATAAAGTAGGCCAGCTATCGTTTTACGGTCTCCAGCAAGATCAATTCCACAAGCCCTATTCGGAAGAAACGGCTTCGATGATCGACGACGAAGTACGCGTGATGGTGGAAAGCCAATACGAACGCGCCAAAGAACTGCTGCGCAAATACCGCAATGAACTCGAAATCCTGGCCAATACGCTGCTCGAAAAAGAGGTGCTCCACAAATCTGATATCGTCAAACTCATAGGCCCACGCCCTTTTATTGAGCCGGAAGCCCATCAGCGAGCAGAAGAAACTGCTCATTCAGCAGAAGAAAATGACAACGGCATGCAAAAAAGTGAGCTCGAAGAGCAACCTGAAGTGCCAAAACAAGTTTAATAGTTATATAATACTATTCCACACTATTGAGGAGGTCAGGGTTAGGGAAACGCTGACCTCTTTTTTTTGGGGCCGTGGTGTTCTTCAAGAGGTAACGGCCGGGAAAAAGAATTAGTGGGTGACGGCAGCGAACCACCTGGGGTGGTGACGAGGTGACGGCTAAAAGTTCAATAGCCTGACAGTCTAATGTCGTTAATTTTAGGAAAACTCAAGCGATATTATTTTTTACCACAGAGGACACAGAGTTACACAGAGGGAGCGCAGAGTCATAATAACGCTCGCTCTGTGGAAACTCTGTGTTTTCTATGGTTAATAAATATCGCTATGGTGTTTCATTGTACACGAATTGTATGCAAAATTTAATAGTGACAAAGTAGTACTAAGTTGACGACAATAGTCTGACAGTCCCATAACCTATTCCCTCAGCCATCGACTACGTCGGAAAAAACGCCATTCCTCCTGTGCAAGATCAACCTGCGGATCGATAAACTCGCGATAAGGCCTGCCGTTGAGCGATACTTTGACATCGGCATATATCGCTACCCGCTTGCCAAACTGATTTTTGCTGTCGCGCAAATAATGAGCGTATTGCAAAATCATATCCGGATGGGTAAATAATTTGCGGTACTGCTTGTCGCTCAAATCCTGTCGGGGCGAATACCGGGTCACTTCGCCGGTATCGAGGTCTTTTATTCCAAACCTACCATACCCATGCTTCGAACGCAGCATCATACGCCAGGCGTAGCGGTGCCCTTCTTCCGTCCAGGCTACATCGCCCGGAAAAAGCCAATGCCGGAGCGGAATGAGCAAGTGCAAGGACATGAATACGGTCATTACTACCGGCATCATCCGGTAGCGGGGAAATACCGGCGCGGGAGCTTCCTGCGCTAATTCCCGTTTTAACAACCGTGCCGCCAAGCGCCGCGGCCAATCGGGCGAAAAAAACAGGGAGGTCAGGGCCAGCGACAAAAAGGGGAAAATGCCGATATTAAACACAAGATGATTGACGGCGTGAAAAAAGACGATAGCAGCAAAGGCAAAAAGCCTCGTGCGCCGAAAAAGCAGCAAAAAAGGCGCGCTCAGGTCGAGTAATAGCCCGCCGTAGGCCATCAGCCAGGGCGTCCATTCATATGCCAACAAGGGGCCGATGATTGGCGTGGCGGCTTTTTGCCCCAGCCAATCGGCCAATGGCACAGCCCGGAGCCAATCGCCGTTGAGTTTGGCCAGGCCGCCATAGAAATACACCACCCCCATCAAAAACGGCAAGGGAAATAAGGCCCACAGCGGAATATACCGCCGGCGCAATTCAGAATTGCGTTTCGCGTCCAGACTGAAAGCCCCGTTTGCCGGCAGGAAAATCATTACAAACGCTATCCAGCAAAACAGATAACCGTGGTTGAGGTAAAATGCTTTTTCTATTAAAAAACTATAAGTATAACCCACAAAAAACATGGACGTAACCCACCTGTACCATTTTCCAATAGCTATAAGCAAGGCAGACCCCATTAGCAAAAAGAAAAAGGCCGACATAAAAGGCTCCGGGAAAGGCCTCACCCATTCAAAACCATAATAGCTAAACTGAAACTTCTGCGGGTTGAACGCGTCGTGTCGCCAATGGTAATACACGTATGTACTGAGCACGTCGATAAAGCCCAATATGCCGTATGCCACCCTGAAAAATACCAGGGAAGCGATATCAACAGGGTGGTAAAACCTGCTCATCTGTTTTTTGACTACAGCAGCGATATCCATATTACAAGAATACCTTATTTAGACAATAAATAATATGTATTCTATTTTTTTATCCGGCATCACCATATTAAATTCGCCATCCGAATACCCACCACTGAAGTTAAAACCCCACTCAATATGACCGTACAACAACGCGCTTTGCAACTTATTCAACTATAATATCATGCCATCTCTACACATCAACATTCCAGGATTTACTTTCCACGATTTATACCAACCCCTTAAGCTTGCCGAACTTTCCACCCTGTTTTACACCGAAGTGCAAGCCAAAGACCAAGACCTGTTCGCGCAATTCTCCGCCTACCGCGACAACAAAGGCGAGGGACTCACGGATGTGGAAAAGTCTAATCTACTCGTGGCCATGGCGCCCCACCTCAGCGCCTTCCTGGAAAAAATATTTGGTGTAGAAAACGACTGCAAGCAGTTCAGGATTCAAGCAGAGAAAGAGCAAATTATTTATGCGTTTAAAAAAGACTTCTTTACGCGCCGCGCACTGAAGAAGATCACGGAAGCGGATGTAATGGCAAAATCCGCCGGGTTTGTCGCTCTCAATGCCCAGGTGAATGCACTCAAAAAAGGCTTCGCCGGGATCCCCGCCGATGATTTTGAGCTCGAAATGGCAGCCATGGCCATGGAACTGGCCGCCCAGGAAAAGGCGACACGGGAAGGCCTTTCGGAATCCGGCAGAAAATACCTCGAAGCTTTTGTAAGCCGGGTAAAAGACGACGGTACACTGGCCGATATCCTGCCCGCCGATCATAGCGACGCTGCGCTCGTAAAATTCCTCACCGACGTGGTAGCCCTATGGGAATTCTGGACCGTAGCCCATTATTATCACAAAACTACCGAAACCCGCGATTGGGGCAGCTTCCGGCTACCCGGCAAAATCGACTACCAGCACCTCGTCGAAGTGGAAACCCTCGAAACGGCTATACCCAATTTCCATATCGGCCCCCAGGCCCACTACCGCCGCCGCGACGGCTTCGCGCTCACCGACGAACGGTATGCACCCCGTGAGATAAGCGCCGAAGTGGATTACTGCGTGATCTGCCACGAGCGCGACAAAGACTCGTGTACCAAAGGATTTACCGACGCCGATGGGTTCAAAAAAAATCCACTGGGTTTTACCCTCAAAGGCTGTCCGCTGGATCAAAAAATATCGGAATCGCACCTGCTCAGAAGCCAGGGCGATACCATCGGCGCGTTGGCGATCATTATGTCCGACAACCCCATGTGCCCGGGTACCGGCCACCGTATCTGCAACGACTGCATGAAGGCCTGCATTTACCAAAAGCAAGACCCCGTCAACATCCCCCAGATAGAAACCCGTATCCTCACTGATACCCTCAACCTGCCCTGGGGTTTCGAAATTTATTCGCTGCTCACCCGCTGGAACCCCTTGAATATCAACCGCCCATATGCCCTGCCTTACAATGGCAAAAAAATACTCATCGTGGGTATGGGCCCCGCCGGCTACACGCTGGCGCATTATTTTATCAACGAAGGCTTCGGGGTCACAGGCATTGACGGACTCAAAATAGAACCGCTGCCGGTAGAATGGACCGGCGACGCCCACACCCCCTTCCAGCCGCTGCGCGACTTCTCCGCCCTCACCCATAGCCTCGACGAACGCATATTGCTCGGCTTCGGCGGCGTGTCGGAATACGGCATCACCGTGCGCTGGGACAAAAACTTCCTCTCCGTTATCTACCTCAACCTCATCCGCCGGCAAACCTTCCGCCTCTTCGACGGCATACGCTTTGGCGGCGCCCTCACGGTTGAAGACGCCTGGGATTTGGGCTTCGACCACGTTTGCCTGGCTACCGGCGCCGGCAAGCCGACCTTCGTGACCATGAAAAACAACCTCATCAGGGGCGTGCGCAAAGCGAGCGATTTCCTGATGGCGCTGCAACTCACCGGCGCAGGCAAAAAAGATTCGATGGCCAACCTGCAGGTGCAACTGCCTGCCCTGGTGATCGGCGGCGGACTCACCGCCATCGATACCGCTACCGAATTGATGGCCTATTACCCGGTGCAGGTCAGCAAAACGAAAGCGCGTTACGACAAACTCGTGGCGAAATTGGGTAAAGAACAAGTAGAGGCCATGTTCGACGCCGAAGAAAAAGGCATTCTCCATACCTTCCTGCAGCACGCCGAAGAAATCGCCCGGGAGCGCCAACGCGCCGAAGCGGCAGGAGAAAAACCCAATTTTATTCCGCTCATTCGCGCCTGGGGCGGCGTGCACCTGTACTACCGCAAATCGATGAACGATGCCCCCGCCTACCGTCTCAACCACGAAGAGATCATCAAAGCCTTTGAAGAAGGTATTTCTTTTGTCGAAAAAATGTCGCCGCTCGAAGTGGTACCCGACGAATACGGCGCTATAAAAGAAGTTGTTTTTGAAAATTTAGAGCTTGTAGAAGGCAAGTGGCGCTCCAGCGGACAGCAATACCGCGTGCCGGCCAAAGCCCTGATCGTCGCCGCCGGCACGGTGCCCAACGTGATGTACGAACGCGAGAACCCCGGCACCTTCCAACTCGACGGCTGGGACGAATTTTACAAAAGTTATATCGCCGATACCAACGGCACCGTCAAACTGGTAGAAGCCGCCAAAAACGAAACGGGATTTTTTACTTCCTATGAAAAAAATGGCAAGCTGGTCACTTTTTACGGCGACAACCACCCCGTGTACCAGGGCAATGTGGTAAAAGCTATGGCTTCCGCCAAATTTGGATACAAAAAAGTCGTGGAACTATTCGGCTTCGGCGATACGCCCCCGGCAAAAGACCCCGCCGAACTTTTCGGTTTTTTCAACACGCTGGAAGCCGAATTAAAAGCCAGCGTAGTAAGCGTTAATCGCCTCACGCCCACCATCGTGGAATTAGTCGTGCACGCGCCTATGGCCGCCCGCAAATTCCAGCCCGGCCAGTTTTACCGCCTCCAGGGTTACGAAGTCGACGCGCAAAAAGTAGAAGGTACCCGCCTCATGGTAGAAGGACTGGCGCTCACCGGCGCCTGGGTAGACAAAGAAAAAGGCCTCATCGGCCTGATCACCCTGGAAATCGGCGCCAGCACCCGCATGATATCCCTGATGAAACCCGGCCA
>JAEUUQ010000274.1 GCA_016787505.1 Saprospiraceae bacterium
TTTTTTGTATTTGAAATAAGCAAAAAGAGGTGTGATATTTGTATCGTGAAGATGAGGAAATTACGGCAAAAAAAAAGCCGGCTCTGAAAGCCGGCCTCACTCATGTTCATGGGACTATTAGAAAGCACTAAAAAATATGCCGTAAAATTAAGACCTTTTTATGACGCCGGCAAGTGATAAAAGTCACTTTAGGTGTCATCACAACTTTGGATATGTTCATGGGATTATAATTTACTGAACGTCGCGTCATCTGGCGCGACGTTTTTTTTTGCCGATAGGCTCCTTAAATCCGGTTCTTATTGATCATATCGAGCAGTTCGTCGCGGTAATTTTTGCCGATGGGCAGGTGTTTGGCCTGGTTTTTTTCGAGCACCTCAATCATATTGCCTATAATGGCGTGTATTTTGTTAATATTTACGATATAAGAGCGGTGGATACGCTTGAACATAGCGACCGGCAGTTTGTCTTCGAGGCTTTTCATCGTTTGCAGCGTAATAACGCGGGAGCTTTCCATCCGAATGATCACATAATCTTTTAGCCCTTCGATATAAATAATATCGCCAAAGTTCACTTTAACGAGCTTTTTGTCGGCCTTGACGAAAATATAGTCGTCGTCGGGTTCTCCGGAAGGGATATGGCTACCCGCCGTTTCCTTTTGCTTGAGGTGTATCTGCTCGATCGCTTTATTGACGGCCTTCATAAAGCGGTCAATAGAGATGGGTTTGAGCAGATAATCGGTTGCATTTAGTTCAAAACCTTCCAATGCGTAATTGGGATAGGCAGTCGTAAAAATAACCAGTGGCGGGTTAGAAAGGGTTTTCAGGAAATCTATGCCAGTGATCTGGGGCATTTGAATATCGAGAAACATCAAGTCAATGGCATGGTTTTTCAGTGCATCATTGGCTTCGAAAGCATTACTGCATTTCTTTACCAGGTGGAGGTCAGGCATCTTCTCGATATAAGTTTCGAGGACATCCTGAGCCAGGGGTTCGTCGTCAACGATTATCACATTGATCATATGGCAGCATATATTTGGAAGCAAGATAGTCAATAGGGGGCGAATAATGAAATATGCGACTCATTTATCAGCCGTCCAGTTTTAGTTTCAGGGTGACGGCGTAAGTACGCGGGTTATCGTCGATGAGTAATTCATATTTATCGGGGTACAGCAAGTCGAGTCTGCGTTTTACATTGACCAGTCCGATACCTCCGCTGCGGCGGTGATCAGGCGGCGGAGGCGTATCGGGTTTGCTGTTTTCAATAAAAAAAATAATCTCGTCGGGTTGGGAGTAGAGTTCGATATTGACAAATCCCTTGGTAATGTTATTGTTAAGTCCGTGTTTGAAGCTATTCTCCAAAAAAGGAATAAACATCAGCGGGGCAATTTTTTGGGTACTCACATGGCCGCGGTGTTCAAATTTGATCTCTACGTTTTTTCCCTGCCGTAGCCGCTCCAGATCGAGGTAATTCTGGATGTAATTCACCTCTTTGATCAAGGGCACCTGCTTTTCGTTGCATTCGTATAGCATATACCGCATGATATCGGAGAGTTTGATCACGATATCGGGGGCGGCGTCCGATTTTTTAAGGGTGAGGGCGTATAGGTTGTTGAGGGTGTTGAATAAAAAATGCGGGTTTATCTGCGATTTAAGGAACCGCAATTCCGATTGCATGGTTTGGTTTTCGAGGTCTTGCTTTTCCGAAAGCTGCCGCGCCCAATCGGTGATGATTTTAAAGATGGTAGAAGATCCGGCTATAAAAAAAGTGAGTAAAAAATACCAATGCTGGTTCATGACCAGGTGGTACTGTGAGGACGGTATGGCCGAAAATTTGAAATAAAAAATAATCACTTTGATGGGGGTTATAATAATAGTGGCCAGCATGAGCAAGCCTATGTAGGTAAGAAACTTCTTCCTGTTGAGGTAGTTCGGCACCAGGTAATACAAGTTGAAGTACACGATAATCATATAAAAAAGCAGGTTGATGAGTTCATTGCTGAGCAGAAACCCAAAGTCCTGTTGGCGCTCTTCCAGTAGCATGAGCAAACACAACAGCATCAACCAGAACAGGCTATGGTAGATCCACCTGTTGTGCAAGATATCGTAGGAAGCGATATAGTTCGATTTTTTCGTCGCCATACAACAAATAAACATAACATCTGCGCGTGAATCTACATATTTTAGATCAAATGAACGATCTCAAAGACAGTTGTCAGGCAATAGTGGATATTACGATGGGTGTTTATTACTTTTGCGGGTCAAAATGGAAGCTACATGGTGTATCTGACCAGAAGAGAACGGTTTAATGCAGCGCACAAGCTTTGGGTGACAGCCTGGAGCGATGAGCAGAATTTGGCGGTTTTTGGCAAATGTGCCAACCGCAACTGGCATGGACACAACTACGACCTGTTTGTAACGGTAAAAGGTCAACCCGATCCCGTCACGGGTTTTATTATCGACGTCAAAGAGTTGAGCGATATTATTAAACGCGTGATTGTGGATAAGGTAGACCACTGCAACCTCAACCTCGACGTAGATTTTATCCCCGAGGGTATGCAGCCTACCACCGAAAACCTGGTGATGCTGTTTTGGAAACAACTGGAACCGCATCTACAAGGCTGCCGCCTGCATGCTATCAAGTTGTATGAGACCGAAAATATCTACGCGGAATATTTTGGAGAATAATGTTGCAACTCTGTCTCTCTTCTACTGTTGTATGTATTTCACCTATTGTAAAATGGTTGAATTAATTGCAATCGAATGCCATATAACAAAACAGAGCAATTCAACAAAACCGTGACGGATAGTTTGATTGAAAACTACCGCAATATTATCGTCGAAACCGGGGAAGACTTTGAAAGAGAAGGACTTCTCAAGACTCCTGAACGCGCCGCAAAAGCCATGCAGTTCCTTACGCAGGGATACCACCAGGATGCCGAGAAGGTACTCCGCTCAGCTATGTTCAAAGAAGATTACAGCGAGATGGTCATCGTAAAAGACATTGAGTTGTATTCGCTCTGCGAACACCATATTCTTCCTTTTTTCGGCAAGGCCCACGTGGCTTATATTCCCAATGGCTATATTGTGGGATTGAGTAAAATACCGCGGGTAATCGATATCTTTGCCAGACGATTGCAGGTGCAGGAGCGGCTGACCGATCAGATTTTGCACTGTATTGACAAAACGCTCAATCCACTCGGTGTAGCTGTGGTTATAGAGGCTAGCCACATGTGTATGATGATGCGGGGGGTGCAAAAGCAAAATTCGCTCACCACTACTTCCGCATTTACAGGCGCTTTCCAGCGCGTAGAAACGCGCAACGAATTTCTAACGCTTATCGGCTCCAGGCTGCACTGATTGGCATTAAGCAGGATAAACGAAAACTGACTTATACTACTTATGAAAGCATTTGTTTTTCCGGGCCAGGCCGCTCAATTCGAGGGCATGGGCAAAGATATGTATGAATCCGCTGAATTGGCGCGCTCCCTGTTTGAACAAGCCGATGATATCCTGGGTTTCCGCCTTTCTGACGTGATGTTTGAAGGCAGCGCTGAAGACCTAAAGCAAACGCGCATTACCCAACCTGCCGTTTTTCTGCATGCGATTGTGAAGGCGAAGCTAGCCGGCGAAGCCTTTGCCCCCGATGTGTTGGCAGGTCACTCTTTGGGAGAGTTCTCTGCGCTGGTCGCCGCCGGCGCAATGAGCTTTGAAGACGGCTTGCGCCTCGTTTATCAACGTGCCATGGCCATGCAAAAAGCCTGCGACGCCGCCCCGGGTACGATGGCCGCTATTTTAGCGGTGGAAGATGATGTGGTGGAAGAAGTTTGCGCAGGCATCAAAAACGAGATTGTGGTGCCCGCTAATTATAATTGCCCAGGGCAATTGGTGATTTCAGGCACGGTCAAGGGCGTTGAACTGGCAGTAGAAGCCTTAAATGCGCGCGGCGCAAAAACTATTATGCTGGCAGTAGGCGGCGCTTTTCACTCCCCCCTGATGCAACCTGCGCAAGACGAGCTGAAAGCGGCAATCGAAGCTACTCCAATTGCCATTCCTTCGTGCCCTGTGTACCAAAACGTGAATGCACAACCCCAAACCGACCCCGCTCAGATTAAGCTCAACCTGGTAACTCAACTGACAGCCCCGGTTTTATGGACGCAAACGATGCGGCAGATGATTGCCGACGGCGTCTCCGAGTTTGTCGAAGTCGGCGGAAGCGGAAAAACCTTGCAAGGCCTGGTGAAGAAACTGGATAGGGGAATGGCGACGAGGGCGTTGTGAGTTGTAGGTTATAGGTTGCAGGTTCGGACTTACAACCTATAACTTACAACCTACAACAAAAAAATTGGGCGCCCTCCGTGACTTTTCCCCGGTCTAAAACGTTGTAAGTAGAAAGTATTTTTTTTCATGGTGAGAGAAGAAGTAAAAAACGGGAGTTTGTTGATCGCCGAGCCGTTTATGTTGGATCCCAATTTTAAACGCGCGGCAGTTCTTCTTTGCGAACATTCGCCAGAGGGGAGCATTGGCTTTATACTCAACAAGCCGCTCGGCATGCGCATTGACGAGCTAATCGAAGATTTTCCCGAGTTTGATTCCGAGGTTTTCTTCGGCGGACCGGTACAGACCGATACGATCCATTATATCCATTGCGTGGGCGATTTGCTCGAAGAAAGCGTAAAACTCACCGACGGAGTTTACTGGGGAGGAGATTTTGAAAAGTTAAAATTTCTCATTTCTTCTCAGTTGATCCTGCCGCAAGATATCCGGTTTTTCCTGGGCTACTCCGGCTGGTCGGAAGGCCAA
>JAEUUQ010000417.1 GCA_016787505.1 Saprospiraceae bacterium
CACAATGTGGGATTTGAAGTGGTGGATGAATTGGCGCGTATTTTTGAAGTACGTTGGGAACACGAGCATCTGGGCGACGTAGCAGAATTTCGCTATAAAGGTCGTATCTTTATTCTCTTAAAACCATCTACTTACATGAACCGCAGCGGCAAAGCCGTGCGTTACTGGATGCAGAAAAAAAATGTACCCAAAGAAAATGTGTTGGTCATTCTCGACGATCTCAACCTGCCATTTGGCAAACAGCGGCTGAGGCCCAAAGGGAGCGACGGTGGCCACAACGGCCTTAAAGACATCGACCAGGTACTGGGTGGCGGAGATTACGCCCGTCTTCGGCTCGGCATCGGCAGTGAATTTTCCAAAGGCCGCCAGGTAAACTATGTATTGGGCGCCTGGACTGAAGAAGAGAAAAAAGCATTGCCCGAAATTTTAAAATACGCTGCCGATACGGTAAAAAGTTTTGGCACCGCTGGATTGGAAAACACAATGAATCAATTTAACAAAAAATAACCCCTCAGGTAATGGCAGAACAAAATTTCGTGGATTACGTCAAAATCTGTTGCCGTTCGGGCAAAGGAGGGGCGGGGTCAAGGCATTTTATGCGGGCAAAATACATACCCAAAGGCGGTCCTGATGGCGGCGACGGCGGCAGGGGCGGTCATATCATTGTGCGCGGCAATCGCAATATATGGACGCTGCTGGCCCTGAAATACCGCAAACACGTGATCGCCAGTGCCGGAGGCAACGGCGGCGACAACAACAAACACGGCGCCGATGGCGAAGATGTAGTTTTGGAGGTACCCCTCGGCACCGTAGCCAAAGACGCAGAAACGGGAGAGTTCTTATTCGAGATCACCGAGGATGGTGAAGAGCAAGTATTGTTGCCTGGCGGCCGGGGCGGGCTTGGGAATTCCCACTTCAAAACCTCCACCAACCAGGCGCCCAGGTATGCGCAGCCCGGCGAATCAGGAAAAGAGGAATGGAAAATCCTCGAACTCAAGGTACTGGCCGACGTAGGGTTGGTAGGATTCCCCAATGCAGGCAAATCTACCCTGCTATCGGTGTTGACTGCTGCCAAGCCCGAAATTGCCCCCTACCCTTTTACCACTATCGCCCCCAATCTGGGTATTGTAAAATACCGCGATGCGCGTTCTTTTATTATCGCCGACATTCCCGGTATTATCGAGAATGCCCACCTGGGCAAGGGGTTGGGGCACCGCTTTTTGAGGCACATAGAGCGGAATTCCACTTTGCTTTTTATGGTGCCCAGCGATGAAGAGCATATCGGAAATGCCTACCGGATTTTGTTGAACGAACTGGAGATGTATAACCCGGAATTGCTCGACAAACCCCGCGTGCTGGCTATTACCAAAAGCGACCTGATCGATGAAGAACTTCAAGATATGCTCAAAGCAGATATACCCAAAGGCATTCCCTACGTATTTATCTCTGCCATTACCGGCAAAGGGCTCGACGAGCTGCGCGATCTGTTGTGGAAAACGATAACCGAATCAAAATATTAAGATCACGCCCATCCGTATGCCTCGTTTTTTGAGCTTATTAGATTTTATTGATTCAATTTTTCTGTTGCCCTCCTTCAACAACCCGTTCTCTTTCGACGTTTGGAGTAAGGGCATTGATCTATCCCAGGTAATAGTGTATGGCTAAAAACGGTAAAGATAAAGAGGCGGTAGTCGAAGAGGCTTACATGGAAGTGTTCGGCGCCCGGGAACACAACCTCAAGGACATCAATGTGCGTATTCCGCGCAACAGGCTGGTGGTTGTGACCGGTATAAGCGGAAGCGGCAAGTCGTCGCTTGCTTTTGATACTATTTATGCCGAAGGGCAACGCCGCTATATGGAGACCTTTTCGGCCTATGCCCGTCAGTTCATCGGCGAGATGGAAAGGCCTGATGTAGAAAAGATCACCGGACTGAGTCCTGTAATTTCCATTGAGCAAAAAACCACAAGCCGCAATCCGCGTTCTACCGTAGGTACCGTCACAGAGATCTACGACTTCCTTCGCTTGCTATTCGCGCGTATCGGTGAGGCCCATTCTTACCTCACCGGCAAAAAAATGGTTAAATACACCGAGGATCAGATGAAAGAACGCATCCTCGAGCAGTATACCGGTCGCAACGTAGCTTTGCTCGCGCCGCTCGTACGGGGGCGCAAAGGCCATTACCGCGAATTGTTCGAGCAAGTGCGCAAACAAGGCTATACCAAAGTACGCGTAGACGGCGAGGTTGTCAACCTCATTCCCGATATGCAAGTG
>JAEUUQ010000444.1 GCA_016787505.1 Saprospiraceae bacterium
AAAAGGCCCAATACTTGACGACCTGGAGTGGGATGTAAAGTCTTATTTCACCCTTGGAGGCGCTGTACACGATGCAGCTATTTCTGCCTGGGGCATCAAAGGGTGGTACGACTACGTGCGGCCTATCTCTGCTATTAGGTACATGGCCGGTTTGGGTCAGAGCAGCGATCCGGGGCAGGCATCATATCACCCCGGCGGCATTCCCTTATACGATGGGTTCATCGAATTAGTGCAGATGGGCGACCCGCTGGCCGGTTTTTTTAATGAAAATGTGGGTAAAATAAAACTCAAAGCCTGGCGGGGTCCCAACTACATATTCGATCCGGGCACCGAGGAAGCAGGTGTCGATTGGATACTGGCGGAAGAGTGGATGCCTTATCAGCGCCCTACTTTTGTAACACCGCCTTTTGCCGGATATATTTCAGGGCATTCCACTTATTCGAGGGCGGCGGCTGAGGCGCTCACTCTGATAACCGGCGACGCGTATTTCCCCGGAGGTATGGGCGTATTTGAGGCCCCCGCCGATGAATTTCTGGTATTTGAAGACGGTCCCAGCCAGCACATCACCCTGCAATGGGCTACTTATCGCGACGCCTCCGACCAATGCAGCTTGTCGCGTATCTGGGGCGGTATTCACCCGCCCTGTGATGACATTCCCGGGCGACTGATCGGCGCGGAGGTGGGTACCGACGCATTTGAGCTGGCCCGCGCTTATTTTTATCGCGACGACGATAACGACGGGTATTTCAGCTATGAAGACTGCGATGACGGGTCCCCCGGCATACATCCCGGCGCCGAAGAAATCTGCGACGGAAAAGATAATGACTGCAACGGCCTGGTGGATGACGGGCTGCCTATTTATACCTATTACCGGGATGCTGATGAAGACGGTTTTGGAAATATTGCCCTTGCGCTTGATACTTGTGTGGCCACGCCGCCGATGGGATACGTGGCCAACGAGGAGGACTGTGATGACATGGACGGTGGGATAAATCCAGCCGCCGCAGAAATCTGTGATGGCATTGATAATGATTGCAATGGCGGGGTGGATGACGGGCTTGCTATTTATACCTACTACCGGGATGTTGACGGCGACGGCTTTGGGAATGCGGCCACCACACTCGATACCTGCATGGCTACACCGCCGCTGGGATTCGTGTCCAACGGAGAGGACTGTGATGACATAGACGGCGGGATAAATCCCATTGCTGAAGAGGTGTGTGATGGCATTGATAATGATTGTAACGGCGGGGTGGATGACGGGTTAACTGTCTTTACCTACTTCCGGGATGCTGACGGCGACGGTTTTGGGAATGCGGCCACAACGCTCGATACCTGCATGGCAACGCCGCCCATGGGATTCGTGGCCAACGGGGAGGATTGCGATGACATGAACGGCGGGATCAATCCCATTGCCGAAGAGGTGTGCGATGGCATTGACAATGATTGTAACGGCGCGGTCGATGACGGGCTGGCTCTATTCACCTACTTCCGGGATGCCGACGTGGATGGCTTTGGGAATGCTGCTGATTCTGTGCAAACCTGTTATACGACACCGCCGTCGGGCTATGTGGCTAATGACGGCGACTGCGACGACGAGCGGGGCAGCATTCGCCCTGATGCTGCGGATATCCCCGACAACGGCATAGATGAAGATTGCTCGGGGAGCGACCTTTATTTACTCACCAAAATATACCCCAATCCTGTGCGCGACGAACTCACGATTCACTTCGCGTATGAGGGTACCAAAGACCTGTTGATTCATAATGCGGCGGGGCAGTCTATCGGAGTCAGGCAATTACATTTTATTGCCAATGTGGCAACGGTCAGCCTTGCCGACTTATCGCCGGGCGTCTACATTTTGCGGATCGCAGGGCTGGATGGAGATGCTGTTATTCAGAAAATTGTGAAGCTATAATTTGTTGAGCAAATCGGCGGCTTGTTGCCGGAAAGGAGAAGTATTCGACAATTGTTGCAACGCTTGTCGGCAGCTTGTCTTGTCGCCTGCTTTTAGATACGAAAGCGCCAGGTACCAGTCGGCATAATCCCTGAGATCTGCTTCGTCGGGCGTAAACCCTTGAAAAATGGATTGGGCTTCATGTAATTTATCTTGTTCCATTTTGCAGATTCCCAGGTAGAGCAACGCTTGCCTGTCCAACGGATTTTCGGCAACGTATTGGGCCAGTAAAGATTCGGCCTCCGTATATTTTTTTGAATTAAACGCCGTTTCTGCTTGCGACCAATCTATTCCGGCTGATTTTTCGGTAAGTGCGAGAGGCGGATATTGTGCATACGAATCAAAAAGAGAAGGACTAAGCGCCCATCTCACCATAAAAAACAG
Source organism: Saprospiraceae bacterium (assembly GCA_016787505.1). Lineage (GTDB taxonomy): Bacteria > Bacteroidota > Bacteroidia > Chitinophagales > Saprospiraceae > JABWBR01. Next base: position 2,342 of record JAEUUQ010000444.1, read on the forward strand.
GGCTATAGCAGCTGCCAGCGAGGCGGCGATCAGCAATAAACGCCTTTGGCGGGGCATGGTAATCACCTTGGCGCCCTGTGTTGTTTGGAAATACTCTTTTCCGATAGCCGGCAATTGTTTTTGAAGGGTCTCGCGTTGGGTTTTACGGCGCAGAAACAGCTCCATATCGCGTTGTAGTTCGAGTGCTTTGGCTAGCTCGGCATCCTTGGCCAGTTGGGCTTCAAAGCCGGCCTTTTCCTCTGCATCCATGGCGCCTCGCAGGTAACGGTCTAAACGTTCGATATTTTCCATGATCAGATTTCTTTAAAATGCTCATTAAACAATTGCCGCCAGCGAGCCGTGCACCTGTGTTTGCTTTGGTACAAGGCATTGGCGTTGGCAAAGCCCAGTTCGGCAGCGATTTGCTCAACGGAATGAGCTCCTGCCGCCACCATCGTCAACATTTTTTGGCATTGTTCGCTGAGCAGTTTAAATACCTGCGACAAGCACTCCTGTCTTTTTTGGTGCATAATGGCTGCTTCAGCGGCTTCCCATTCCGAATCTTCCTCATTATATCTGTTTTCCTCCCATTTCCTTACGCCTTCTTCCCTCGTTTTTTGGGCCAGCCTGTCAAACCATTTTCGGCGGCAAATCGTCATCAGCAATGCCCCCAGCGAACTGGTGAGCACAAATTCGCGGCCGCAGTAGCGATCGTAAACGGCCATCAGGGCATCCTGGAATAAATCCTGGGCGTCGGCTACGTCACCGTTGTTTTGTGTCACCCAGATTTGTATGCTGCGAGCGTATTTGGCATAGATGTCCCTGATAAGCGCTTCGTTGCCGGTGCACAGCGCTGTGATATATTGCTGATCGGGATGAGTTTCGGTAGGCATTCTCAAATTTACAATCCTTAACGAAATTTTAACAAATAAGCGGCGTAAGATTCCGGCCAAAGCGGAGATGTATGATCGTAAGGCGATAAAAAGCCATGTAACAGAACAAATCAATCACACATTTAAACAACAACGATCATGAACAAGAAGTATTTTCTCGGCCTCGCATTCGCAGCATTGATGGGTACCAGCTTTACCGCCTGCGTAAAAGAACCGGTAATAACAGAACCCAGCTCCAATGAAAGATGGATTATCATCGGCTTGATGAAAAATTTCAATACTTGCCAAAATGCGGTCGCTTTGTGTATCATTATGGACAACTTAGGTGAAGCCGTAGCGAGAACTATCTCGCTGGGAGTCGACGAAGCATTGAGCAAGCCGGTAGCTGCCAGGGACGGAAGTGTGACCTTTGAAATGGAGGTGAGCACAAGCCAGCTAAGCGAAAAGGCCCGCCTGCAACTCCTGCAGGAAAAAGCCCTGATTGTGGATGAAGATTTTGTGTTGAGCAAGGAGCTTATGCAGCAAGCCTACAACAACGCCGGACTGACTTACGGCGGTCAGCAAGTAGAAGTATTGAAAGGCCTATATCCTGTAGAAGTTATCGGAAATAGCGACGGTACACCGCCCCAGCGAATTGTAATAACGATTACGATCCACAACGGCGGTATTACAATCACGATCAAGTGGTAGACATCCCATAATCCCTGAACACGGGCCTCCGGTGCAAGCCGGGGGCTTTTTTGTATATTATTTGGCAGAATCCGAAAGCAGGTTTTTTACCTCTTCGAATGGAAGGTCGAGGAAATCGGAAATTTTGTCGGGCGACAAACCTTCTGCCAGCATTTTTCGGGCTACTTGTAATTTCCATGCTTTCGTCTGGCTCATAGCCCTATCAATTCCAATCTCGATGCCTTTCTCGATGCCTTTCTCGATGCCCTTTTCGATTCCTTTTTCAATGCCTTTTTCGATACCCTTCTCGATACCTTGATTGTAGAGGTAGTCTGTTTCAATGTTGTATGTGATAGGCATATCGTTTATTATTTTTAAGGTTAACTTTTCCAAGTTACGCAATCTTGCCAAAATTACCAACTGTTTGAGGTACTTTGACAATTTGCCGGGAGTGCGACACACTGTTCGCAACTGCCTAACTATATAACGCAATACCAATTCTGTTTGTTCCGCTGGATAATGTGCTAGAATAGCAAGTAATATGACCTCAGGTAGCTGAGATTTAAGTAATCGTCCAGCTTCAAAGGCGTGCATATTGACGAGGTGAAATCCAGTGTAAACCTCCTCTTCCGGCAGTTGGGTCAACATATTTGGTTTTTCGACGCCAAGGTATATGACAACGTGTTCAATCGGCATTTTTTTTCGTCGCAAGGCCATTCCATGATACTCGGCAGCGCGATAGACCATCTCGCTGTCATTGTCGGTTTGGAATTCGATGTGCAAAATAAATCGTCGACCTTCCTGCGTCAGGATTTGATAAAAAAAATCCATCTCCCGCTCAATCGTAGTCTGCATTTTATACTTCGCGCCGCCAAGTTTTGGGCATGGCCTAAGTTCGGGCGCGAAGTGTAATACCGCAAAGCTGGAAAAGTTATGCTCATAACTTGACGGCGTGCGGTATATCTTTGAGCGGGTGGAATTCTATGATTCGAAGGTCGAGCGTCGCTTCAATTAGCGGTAAGAATATGCGCTCCGCATTTTCTTTAAATATTTTGTCATACAAATTTCCTTCATGAGGCTTGCTATCGTCCATGTCGTTTTCATTTGGAGGTTCATCAGTGGAATCAACGAAAAACAAAATTAAACAATTTTTACACTTATTTAAATACAATTAGTTTATTTTAATAAAAAATCTCCATACCTCATAAGATTCTACATTGTTTCCCGATAAGTAAAAAGCAAGCTGTTTATGCAAGAAAACTTAACTTGCTATATCATTCACCCAAAACCGTTAACTGCCATGCATACCCAGTGCCGCTTATCCGTATTCTTTTTGCTTCAATTGGCAGTGTGGAATCTCCCCGCCCAAAACACCCCTGAGCGACAGTCCGATTTTATCTCCAAACCGGAAGCCGCAGGGGTGCGTTTTGCGCCTGTTTTGCCGCCCCTGGATCAAATGGCAGGGGCGCCGCCAGCGTACTACGATTATTATTGGGAATTCGGCGACGGCACGTTCGGCTTTGAAAAAGAACCCCTGCACTACTATGCCGACTCCAGCGAACACGAAGTGTTTTTTCTGGCTACCGGCAAATACGACAATGGCAAAGCACCCAAGTCGAGAAAAAAAAAGACGCCCCCACCCCGCGAAAAACCCGGCGGCATTGCAGCATTACACCCAGGCCCTACAGCCCTGCCACACGAATCGGCGCCGCTGGGTTTGAAAGCTGTGCGCAACCCACGCGCCACTGAAGAATGGGTGGGTGTAGTAGCCTATGCCAACCACAACCCACTGGTGCTGTCGGGTAAACTTTACCTGTTTTACAACCTACGCGACTACAAAAACGAGCATTTTCGCTTTATCGAAAGCCGCACCCACTTTGGCGAAAAAGAAGCCGGCGGCAGTTTGACCTGGCATGCTCCCCTAACTTTCGACGCCTGGGCAGCAGCCTCGCCCGGCGAATTCGACTGGTACGCCGCCATGCGCCCTTCTCAATCGCCGGAGGAAGCGCTTAATAAGCTGGAGACCGAATATGCTACCTCTCAATCCTGGCAATTCACAGGCCTCCAAGCCGGCGACCGGCGCCACTTGTTCGTCTCCTTTGAAGCTACCCCCGAAATGCTGGCCGATACCCACGCCATTATCACGATGTCGGCCCTGCTGGTGAGCGACGACCAGCGCGTAGTGGAGCGCTACGACCTCGAAATGGAGATCGTGGCCTCCCACGACCCCAATTATATCGCCGTTTCCAAACGCAAAATGGGCTTCCGGCGAATACGCAGAAAAGACCTGGTTTATAAAGTACATTTTCAAAACAACGGCGAAGGCCCGGCAAGTACCGTAGAAATTACCTGCGATGCCCCCCCAGGCCTCAATGCCTCAAAAGTCAAGGTACTCGACGCTTATCCGAAGGCGCTGCTGTGCCCCCAACAAACAGTGGCGTGGAGCTGCCTGGACACGAGTATACAGGAAGACAAATTGGTGTTTACTTTTCGCCATATTTACCTGCCTGGCACACGCCAGGAAGGCGTCAGCGACCGCGACTCGACCAAGGGGTTTGTCAAATTCCAGCTTATTCCCGATAAAAAAATGAAAAAGCAGGCGTTCGCTTCAAGGGCCAGTATCGTTTTTGATAAAAACCCGCCTATTCGAACCAACAGCGCAGGCACCGATTTTAGAGCCGGTTTTTCTCCGGGAGTGATGGCCGGCGTCAACTTTTTCCCATCAGACAGTGCACTCAATCAATTTTTTATCGGATTAATAGCCGCCCCTTATAAACCGTATCGGCATTTTATGCAGTGGGAAGCTTTGCTCAGACTTCGGATTGCAATGATAGAATCAACAACTGAAATAGATACCTTCTCGCCCCGGTCTTATATATTAATTGAAAATACGGGCGACGTTCAGTTTCGAATAGTCGATTCTATTTTATCTGCTAGCCAAATCAAAGACGAAAGCGCGTTCTTGCTAAGCCTTGTACCACTTCAATTGCGCAAAAACTGGACGGGTTGGCTGAGCACCGGAGTTGGACTAATGCTCAATATTGAATTTATAAGAAAAGAGACAATATACATCGATAAACTTCGCCGGATCGAATACCGCAGTCCTGAACCCGAATTAAATGCGCCGCGTGAACTCTGGACTCCACTGTTTGAAGACACCCATTCTTTTTACAACACGACTATACAAAATTCTGTGATGGTTCGCCCCGCTCTTTTTGCCGACGTCCATCTCGGCATGGTCAGAAAAGGCCCTGCCATAGGCATTCGGCCAGTCTTGCGCTTGGCTCAACAACCGGCGTTTTATGTATCCGTTTTTACGTACTGGAAATTTTAAGTTATTGTGTAAATTGGGTTGATAATGCGATCCCGTAAATGGCGAATAACTATTGGCTAATTATTGTCGTTTTTCTTCATGCAATACATTGCGCAAAGGCGCAAAAGTATAATGGCAATTGGGATGCGCAAATAACTCGTTTCGAAGCGGAAGGGCAAGCCGATAGCGTCGTATATTATTATCGTCTGAAAGCTGATTATTACAAGCAAGTCGACAGCCTCGAAGCCTGGGCCTATTGTTACTACGAATGCCAGTTTTTATTCAACGACGATGAAACCGCTTTATCTTTTTTAGATACCGCTATTCAAAAAACCTGGCGCCAACCCCGCACAGCGGCAGAAGCAGAGGCTTTTTCGCTGATACAAGCCGGCCGCGGATTTTATCTGTTCAGCCTGGGCAATATTTTGGGCGCTATTCAGGCACAGGAAGCGGGTTTGTTTTATTATAAAAAATATCAATTCCGGGATTTTGACGCGCTGGAATACTTCTTCAAACCGCTCATCGCCAATTATACCCGCCTGGGCGATAACGAGAAGGCCCGCGTCATTTTTCAAATGGCGATAAAGGGTGATCCATCTCATGGAAAAAGCGGAGCATTTGCCGGTTTGTACAACAATATCGGGCTTACCTATTGGAATGAAGGCGATAACGAAACAGCCATTTCCTACTACCGGCAAGGTCTCAATTGCCTAAGCGCCGAACCCGAAAAAATAGCTCTTTTACTGAGTTCTCTGGCTGTTAGCCTGCTCGAAACCGGCCATCTAAAGGATGCCGACGTTCATTTGGAAAAATCCATAGCTCTTTTGGAGAAAATGACAACCCGGAAGGACAACAGCGAAACGGTATTCGATTATCTCTCAGGAGCCTACCTCACCAAAGCCCGGCTGTTGAGACAACAAGCCCGCAACAACGAAGCGCACCGATATTTACAGCGCGCACTGGCAGCAGGCAAAAAAGCCAGGGCTTCTCTATCGCACCGCGATATCGCAAAAATATGGATGGAGTTTGGCGCCTGGCGCCTGCAAAACGGCCATCCGGATAATGCCATTACTGCTTATAATGAGGCTCTTAGTACCGTCATCCCATCTTTTAAAGGTAATTCGCCGGCTGACCTTCCACCTCTTGAAACCTTATACCCGGAGAATGCCATCTACGAAGCCCTCGAAGGCAAAGCCGACGCGCTGACTGCGCTTTATGCACGCACTGGCAAAAGAGAATGGTTGCAGACAGCCCTCATTTGCCACCAGTTGGCGGCTCATACAGAGGTCTTATTGCGCCGTGAATTGCAATATGAATCCGCGAAATTGGGCATTCTGGCCCAAAGCCGCCGAAGAACCGAAAAAGCCATCCATACAGCCCGGCAATTGTACCAACTCACAGGAATTTCAACCTATCTCTACGCTGCATGGACTTTTGCCGAACAAGCTAAAGCAGTGCTATTGCTCGAAGCCTTACAACGCAGCCGCTTACAGCAAAAACAGGTAAACAACGATACACTGTTGAGTAAAGAGCTTCGCTTGAGGCAGCAATTGGCTTATTTTGAACGCGAATTGTTACTATATCCAAACTCTCCTTTGAGCAGCGAGTGGCAACTACAACGCAATACGCTGATGGATCAATTGGAAGTTATTGATCAACAACTCGATGTGCGCTTTCCCGATTGGAGAAATTTACGAAAAAGCACGGATGCTTTTACAGCACCAGATATTGCCAAACTGCGTACAACCCTTCCCAATGTTACCATTGTGGAATATTTTGTTGGTAAAAAGGATATTCACGTATTTTACCAATCTCCGCATGGGAAGACAAACTGGCAGGTTTTTGCGTCGCCCGATACGTTAAAAATGCAAGTACAGGGGTTATTGGCCCTCCTGCAATCGCGTACAGCTATGCAAACGCCCGGTCCTTATCTCGATTTAGCCCACCAGGTCTATCAGAAAGTATTGAACCCGCTGATTACCCATTTTGAGGGCGATTTCCGAAATTTACTGGTCATCCCTGATGCCTGGCTGTCTTTTATGCCGTTTGAGGCGCTATTGATTGCGCCCGCTACGTCCAATTCGTGGAGCGAAGCCCCGTTTCTCTTCAAAAAATACGTTGTGCATTATGCTTTTTCACTGGCAGTAATGGAAAGCCAGCGCCGCTTGATATCTGGGGCAGCGTTTAATCTGTTACAATTAGCGCCGCGGTTTCAACAAAAGCAAAGGGGATTGCCACCGCTCATGGCCGGCAAAGCGGAAACACCAAGAGGCAGTCGTTTACTGTTGGATGAATTTGCAAATTGGGAAAATTTATCAAAACAAGCGCCTGAATACCGCATCGTCCATTTGTCGACGCATGCCGGCGTTGATAGTACCGGCGGCCTGCCCAGGGTAGAATTATTCGATCGCACAATTTATCTGCCCGATATCTATGCCCTGAACCTGCATGCCGATCTGGTGGTGCTAAGCGCCTGTCAAACGGCACTGGGGCAATTTGAACAAGGTGAAGGGATCATGAGCCTTTCCAGGGCATTTGCCTTCGCCGGCGCCAAAGGACTCGTGGCTTCACTCTGGACAATTAACGAGGCCGCTACCGCCAAAATCCTCCGCCACATGTATGAACACCTGGCAGCAGGCGCCCCCAAACCCCTCTCGCTCCACCAGGCCAAACTCAACTATCTCAATGACCCCACAGTCCCTGCTTTCCAAAAATCGCCTTATTACTGGGCGGCGCTGATTTATGTGGGTGATAATGGCACTGTAAAAATGGAAGGCCGGCAGGGCGTCAAGTATGCCCTGTTAGCCTTGTTGCTACTTAGTGGAATAGCAGGGGTTATCTGGTATTGGAAGAGGAGGTAGAGACTGTTGTCAGTTGTCAGTTGTCGGTTGTCAGTTATCAAAAACCGACAACCGATAACCGACAACCGATAACACATTATTCCGCCACAATCACAGCAGGAATATTGCTTTTCCTAAACAACTCGTTATAGGCCGGCACATCCTTCTGGCGAATAGTCTGTAATTCATTGCGATAGGTATTCCACTCCGCATCCAGGTCATTGTAGCGATCGCGGGCGCCCTGGGTGATTCGGGGGTCGTGTACGTCGATCACCGTGCGAAGAGCCATCACTTCGGCGTTGAGCTTACTTGGCCAGTTGATGACATCCTGGAAATTGGTCTGCCTGGTTTCCACTACCTTGGATTCCCAGTTGTCTATTTTTTCTACGAGGGTTTTTCCTGCATCAAGGAGTTCTTTTGCCTGGGCATTATCGGCCAGTAGTTCGTTGTAGGCGCTTATTTGTTTTTTTACTTTGCGCAAATCGATGATCGACTGGTGGATCTCGTTTACCCGGTCTTCCAGTTTTACCAGCATTTGTTGCTGGGTTTCCCAATCGGCTGAGGCCACTTTCAGTCGGGCATCGCTTACAATTTCGATAGGCGTTTCGGAAGATTGCCCCTTGTAGGTCAGGCGCGCCCGGTAACTGCCCGGGGGAACCTGGCGGCCCCGGTAATCGCCGTACACGTAGACATCTTGTACACCGGGCATGGGATGCGTGCGGAAATCCCAGGCGAACCGGTTAAGGCCCGCTTCTGCCGGAATCGTGGCCGGTGGTGGCGGCCCGCCCGGATAACGCTTGAATTTTTCGTCTTTGATATTGGTATAACTGCGAATGACTTTACCGGCAGCATCCAGAATATCCAGCGTCAGTTTATTGGTATCGGCTTTTTCTGCCAGGTAATAATCCAGGATTACACCGCTGAGCGGGTTTTGGCCCAAGCCCGGAGGCATTTCGGTGATCCAGGGAGGCATAAATGCCGAAAAGCGCACGGTAGATTTCGGTTGAAAAACTCGCAAGGTCGCCTTGCCCCAATCGCCTTTGGATTGCTGCAAGGCGCCCAGGTCGTCGAGTATCCAGAAAGCGCGGCCGGCGGTAGAAGCGATCAGGTCGTTGTCTTGAATGGCCAGGTCAGTCACGGGCACTACCGGCAGGTTGAGTTGAAGCTTGTTCCAATTCGAGCCGCCGTCAAAAGAAACGTAAAACCCGCGTTCCGACCCGCCGTAAAGCAAACCGGGCGTTTTGCGGTCTTCGCGCAATACGCGCAGGAAATCATCGGCATCGATGCCGTTGGTAATCTTCGTCCAGGTGCGGCCGTAATCGGTAGTCTTGTATGACATAGCCGTGAAGTCGTTAAACTTATAGCGATTGGCGCAGATGTAGGCCGTTCCTTTTTCGTGCGGCGATACTTCGATGCTGTGGATACTGCTTTCGGGCAAGCCGGGAGGCGTAATTTGCTGCCAGGTTTTGCCGGCATCGCGGGTCACGTGTACCAATCCGCAGTCGCTGCCCGTATAGATCACGCCTTGTTCAAGACTGGATTCGATGACGTAATAAATCGTATTGTAGTTTTCGCCGCCGGCGCCTTCATTGGTAATAGGCCCTCCGCCGATGCCTTGCTTGGCGGCTTCGTTGCGCGTAAGGTCGGGACTGATGGGCGTCCAGGTCAAACCGTCGTCAGTAGAACGCAGCAGGACGTTTGCGGCGTGGTAGATAGTCCTGGGATCATGCGGTGAACTCACGATCGGCGCATTCCAGTTGAAGCGGTACTTCATCTCGCTGGGCGGATTGGCCAGGTTGATAGCGGGGTAGGCCATAATATTTTTGGCTTCCATCGTGCGGGTATCGAGCTGATCGATTTGCCCCTGGTAGCAACCGCCGAAAAGCAATTCGGGATTGTCGGGGTCGAAGGCGATGTAGGCGCATTCGCAGCCGGGGCCTTCGTACCAGTCTTTGGTAGTGAGGCCGAAGCCGTTATTGCGGCTCGAAATTACCACGGAGGAATTATCCTGTTGCCCGCCGTAAACCTTGTAGGGAAAAACGCGATCTACATTCACGCGGTAAAACTGGGCGGTAGGCTGGTTGTTGAGTGTCGACCAGGTGCGGCCGGCGTTAAAAGAGACTTCTCCGCCGCCGTCGTCGCCCAGTATCATATTCTGGTTATTGCGCGGGTTGATCCACAAATCGTGGGTATCGCCGTGGCCTACGTTGATGCGCGTAAAGGTTTTGCCGCCGTCGATAGACACCATCATCGGTGCGTTTAGCGCATAAACGATATCGGCGTTGACGGGGTCGGCGAAGGCCTCCATATAATACCAGGAGCGGGCCGTAATCTCCTGGTTATTAGACATCAGGTTCCAGGAGCGGCCCCCATCGTCGGAGCGGTACATGCCGGCTTTTGCTTTTTCGGCTTCTACGAGCGCGTACACGCGGTTGGAATTAGCGCGGGATACCGACACGCCGATTTTGCCCATCATAGCGGGCAGACCTTTATTGATTTTCTCCCAGGTTTCGCCGCCGTCGGTTGATTTCCAGATGCCGCAGCCGGGGCCGCCGCTTTCTACTTTCCAGGGGTGGCGGCGGTGTTGCCAGGTAGCGGCGTAGAGGATGCGCGGGTTGTTGTAGTCCATACTCAGTGAAGAAGCGCCGGTATTTTCGTCGACATACAACACCTTTCGCCAGCTTTGGCCGCCGTCGGTGCTTTTGTAAATGCCGCGTTCTGCATTGGGGCCGTGCACGGCGCCCTGGGCCGCTACATACACGATATCGGGGTTGGAGGGGTGAATCACCACGTCGGAAATATGCCTGGTGAGTTCAAGGCCGAGGCGTTTCCAGGTCTTGCCTGCGTCGGTCGATTTGTACACGCCGTCGCCGAAAGTGGTCATAACGCCGCGCACGGCGTGTTCGCCCATGCCTACATAGATAACATTGGGGTCGGACTCCGATACGGCGACATCGCCAACAGAGCTGGTCTGGAAAAATCCATCAGAGATATTGCGCCAGGTGAGGCCGGCGTCTTCGGTTTTCCAGAGGCCGCCGCCGGTATATCCGGTGTAATAAACCTGGTCGTTTTGGATAACGCCGGAGACGGCGCCGGAGCGCCCTCCGCGGAACGGGCCGATATTGCGCCATCGGAGTCCGGCGTACTTTTTGGCCTCAAATGCCTGTGCAGACGCGCTTTCGGGTGTTTTTACCGCCTTTTTCTGCGCCCAAACGGTGGAAGCCAGGCTCAGCAGCAAGCCCAGACAAAGCAATTGGATTCGAATACTCATGTGTATGCTGTTTTTGCGAAATAAAAGTTGATAGTTTTACGCGATCTAAAAATAACAGAATTATCATTTTTATGCCCCAACAGTACCTGTCTATTGTGATTTTAGCGCTACTTTTATACCTCGCGCCGCCAGATTTTGGGCATGACCTGAGCTCGGGCGCGAGGTATAATGCCGCAAAGCCGGAAAAATCATATACCTGATTTGACGGCGTGCGGTATATTACCCTTACAAATACAATGACGATGATACCCGACATGGATTCGTTTGCCAACCGCCTGCGCAAGGTGTACCGCCATACCGGCAAATGGGCCAGGCGGCAGGGTATCACCTGCTACCGGGTCTACGACGCCGATATGCCGGAGTTTCCACTGGTGATCGACCGCTACGAAGATTATATACATGCCGCAGAATACCATCGCCCACATGCCCTCGACGAAGCCGGCCACCGGCTCTGGCGCTCCGGATGCCGCCAGGTGATGCAGGATGTATTGGAAGTACCCGCCGAAAAAATCTTTTTTAAAGAAAGACAACCCCAGAAAGGCACGCAGCAGTATGAGAAAATAGGCGAGAAAAAACGCGAGATCATAGCCCACGAAGGCGGCCTGCAATTTTGGGTAAACCTCAGCGACTACCTCGACGCAGGGCTGTTTCTCGACCACCGCATCACCAGGCAAATGGTGCGCGAACGCGCCGCAGGAAAACGTGTGCTCAACCTCTTTGCCTATACGGGATCGTTTACGGTGTATGCCGCTGCGGGCGGCGCCCTCAGCACCACCACCATCGACTTGTCAAATACTTATCTCGACTGGGCCCGGCGTAATCTCGAACTCAACCAACTCCAAGGACCATCACACGATTTTGTGCGCGCCGATATCATCTCCTGGCTACAGATGCCGGCTACCGAGCGCTACGACCTGGCAATCCTCGATCCGCCGACGTTTTCTAACAGCAAAGCAATGCGCAATATCCTCGATATACAGCAAGACCATGTTTATCTTATTAACCAAACCTTGCACATGCTCAATCCCGGCGGCCTTATCTTTTTTTCTACCAACTACCGCCGCTTTCACCTGGATACCGAGGCTATTGAAAACGCAAGTGTAAAAAATATCAGCGCACAAACCGTGCCCCCCGATTTTCGCAATAAGAAGATTCATCAATGTTTTTTGATTGTGAACGGTGAACAGTGAACTGTGAACTGCTCTCAAATCTGTTCACTGTTCACTGTTCACAGTTCACAAAAAAAACCTACTTTTGCACACACCTCCGACCATATGATCAAGAGTCTGCATATCCGCAATTATGCCATCATTGAGCTGCTCGAGTTGTCATTCTCCGAGGGCCTCACAATTATTACCGGCGAAACGGGCGCTGGGAAATCCATCCTGCTCGGCGCCCTGGAATTGATAATGGGCGAACGCGCCGACTCCAAGGCGCTGTACGACGAGTCGGACAAATGCGTGGTTGAAGGCTTGTTCGATGTAAAAGCCTACGACCTCAAGGAATTTTTTGAGTCCCACGACATCGACTACGATACCGAAGTGGTCGTGCGCCGGGAGATATTGCCCAGCGGCAAGTCGCGGGCGTTTATCAACGACACCCCTGTCAATCTCAAAGTATTACAAGACCTCAGCAGTTCCCTCATCGATTTGCACCAACAATTCGATACCCTCGACATCCACCAGATATCTTTCCAACTGCGCATGATTGACGCGCTGGCTGGCAATAAATCACTATTACAGCGCTACGCCGGGGCCTACCGTAAGTTTCAGGCCGACAAACGTCGCCTCGCCGATTTGGTAGCCAAAAGCGACAATGCCACCCGCGAAATGGACTTTCTCCAGTTTCAAATGGAAGAATTCAACCGCGCCGAACTCGTCAACGGCGAACAGGAAGCGCTGGAGGAAGAACTGACAAGGCTCACCAATGCCGAAGATATCAAACGAGTCACCGGCTCGGCCTACAACTACCTGGTAGAAAACGAGCAATCGGTAGTGGGCATGTTACAGGAAATGGGAGTCCAACTGCACCAGATCGGCAAGGTAGACCACCAGATCGCGCTGCTCAACGTGCGTTTCGACAGCCTGGTCGTAGAGTTGCAGGAACTCGCCCGCGAGTTGGAAACCATCGCCGAAGAAACCGAATACGACGCCCAGCGCATCAGCGAAATACAACAACGCCTCGACCTCGTCTACCGCCTTCAGAAAAAACACAGCGTGGCAACCGTGGCTGAATTGCTGGCCATCCAGGAAAACATCCAGTCCCAACTGGGCTCTTTCGGCGATCTCAGCAAAGAAATCGCCGACCTGACCGACAGCATCAACCAACAGGAACAAGCCCTTACCGAAAAAGCGATGGAACTGCGCGAACGCCGCCGGGCAGTTATCCCCGATTTTGAAACCAAGGTGACCGACTTGCTGTCCCAACTCGCTATGCCCCACGCGCAAATGCAGGTGCAGTTTGACGAATTGTCGACGCTGGGCCCCACCGGGCTCGACGAGGTCAATTTCCTCTTTGCCGCCAACAAAGGCAGCCGCCTGCAACGCATTAAAGAAGTCGCCTCGGGCGGCGAACTCTCCCGGCTTACGCTCGTCACCAAATCACTTGTAGCCAGCGCTATTCCCCTGCCTACGCTTATCTTTGACGAAATCGACAGCGGCATTTCAGGCGACGTAGCGCTCAAGATGGGCAACATCCTGCGCCAATTGTCGAACCAACACCAGGTGGTCACTATTACCCACTCGCCGCAAATTGCCGCCAAGGCCGACGCGCATTATTTTGTGTATAAAAAAGAAAAAGACGACCGCACGGTCACGCACGTGCGCATGCTTACCACCGACGAACGCGTACGCGCCATCGCCACCATGCTCAGCCAAAATCCGCCCAGCGACTCGGCTATGGAAAATGCAAGAGAATTATTGAGTTTGTAAACCGACGAGTCAAAACGAGGCGCCGAAACGCAGCCCGGCCTGCCATTCGGGCCTGTCCTTCAAGGCTTTGTGATATTGCGCCAAGCCGGCTTCCGTAAGGAAAGGTACCAACATGCTGAACATCATTTGGCTATAAAACTGTATGATGGGTTCGCCTTTTTCGTCAAAATGCACCTCTGCATTGGGTATCCAGGCATCTCCTATCATCATTGAATGCAAAACCAGGTGATTGTACATACCGGGCGCC
>JAEUUQ010000491.1 GCA_016787505.1 Saprospiraceae bacterium
CGAATAACCGCCAACGCCGTCGTGTTCTTCGTCGGTATCGGGATTGGAATGGCAGGTGATGCAGGTGAATTCTGCGTAATTGGACGTATTGGTATGGCAATCCGTACACTGATTCCATTCGCCTTCGTGTTCGCCGCTATATATCGGAAAATGCTGGCCGTCGTGGTCGAAAGTAGAAGGCACCCAGGTATTTTCCCCGTGGCAATCGGTGCAATCGGTAGAAAAATTCAGGGCTACGTGGTTGGGGTTGTTGGTATTGTTGTAATCGTCGGTATGGCAACCCGCGCAGGTATTGGGGGTGTTGTTGTAATCGCCGTTGTGGCAGGTGGCGCATTCGTTGGCGATCATCGCGTGGGCGCCGTTTAGGGCGTAATAATCATTGTGATTGGCAAAGGTAGCCGGCATCCAGCCCGGCGCCGTGGTATGACACACGGCACAATCGGTAGAAAGCCCCAAGGCCGTATGGCTGGGATTGTCGGTTTGATTGTACTGATCGGTATGGCAACTCGCACAATCCGTGGGCGTGCCTTCATAGCCGGAGGCATGGCATTGGAGACAATTGACGGTGGTGTGCGCACCGGTTAGTGGAAAATGGGTGCTGTTGTGATCAAATACGCCCTCTGCACTACCCGTGGGGTGACAGGCCAGGCAGGCGGAGCTTTCGTAGACGTATCCATTTACGTCATCGTGTTCCTCGTTTGTTTCGGGGTTTTGGTGGCATACCGTACAGCTGAATACCGCAAAATTGGATGGATCGGTATGACAATCCATGCATTGATCCCATTCACCCTCGTGCTCACCGCTGTAAATGGGGAAATAATCGGCATCGTGTTGCGTAAACGTAGCGGGCATCCATCCGGGGTCGGTGGTGTGGCAGGAGGCACAATCGGTGGGGAAGTTTGCGTTTACGTGGTTTGGGTTAAGGGCCCCGGCGTAATCCGCCTGGTGGCAGGCCGCACAATCGGTCGGCGTATCGGAATAAGATCCTGATGTATGGCAACTGGCACAATCGGCAATATCGTGCCCTTTGGTTAAAGGAAAGAAATTGTGGTTGATGTTTTGCGAAGACCAATCCAAGGCGGTGACATCGTGGCAAATGATGCAATCGGTGGAATAACCCGCATCGCCGTGGTTGGGATTGGTGGTAGAGGCGTAGTCATCGGCATGGCAATTGATGCAATCGTTGCCGATGCGGTCAAAACGCAGGGCTGTCTCCGATACGTGGCATTGATTGCAACTTGCGGTGGCGTGGGCGCCTACGAGCGGAAATCCATTGTCCTGGTGCAGCTCCGTGATATTGTCTACCAGCCAATTCTGCGGGGTATGGCAGCGAGCGCAATCCATGCCCACGGTTTGGTTGTGGATGTCGGTATGGCAATCGATGCACTCGGTACCTGCTTCGGAAAAGATCATCGATATATGGCAGCTCTTGCAATCCACCGAAGTGTGGCGGCCGCTAAGCGCAAACCGGGTAGAATCGTGATTAAACTGGACGGCTTTGTAGGAAACTTCCCAGCCGTCGGGCGTATGACAGGCTGCGCAATCGATCTTGAGATCAGATCCGTGCGGGGATTGCGAAAACAAAGCGACCGCAAATCCAAGTAGTAGTATTATTGATGACAGTCTACGCACTCAAAACGTTCCAATTTATATTGCACGACCACCTGGCCGTCTTTTTCTATTTCCTTGTGGCATTTTTCGCATGCCACCCCTGCGTGTT
Source organism: Saprospiraceae bacterium (assembly GCA_016787505.1). Classification (GTDB taxonomy): domain Bacteria; phylum Bacteroidota; class Bacteroidia; order Chitinophagales; family Saprospiraceae; genus JABWBR01. The sequence goes on from JAEUUQ010000491.1 coordinate 1,721, forward strand.
TTCCTTCTAGTTTAAAGGCCGTCTGGTCGTGGTTAAATTGGGTGGGTTGCCAGTTGTCAAACCCGTGGCAGCGGGCGCAATCGGTTTCGCCGTTTTGTGCAAATTGCGCATTGTGGACATCTGCGTGGCAGGAATTACACTGCGATGACAAATCTATAAATTTGCTCTTTTTGATATCATGACTTATGTCACCCCTGCCGTGGCACGCCATACAACTTTGTTGGGCGTGGGCGCCGAGTAGTTTGAAGTTTGTTTGGTCGTGGTTGAAATGGCTGGCCTGCCAGCTATCGCTCACATGGCATTTTTCGCAGGATTGGCCGGGGTAGTATTTTTCGCTGATGTAGCCTTTGTGTACGTCCTCGTGGCAATCGACGCAGCGCTCGCCTATATTTCGGAAATTCCATTTATTCTTTGCATCGGGTTTGTGGCAGGCAAAGCAGGGAGTGGCTACGTGGGCGCCTTCGAGCCGGAATTTGGATTTATTGTGATCGTCGATAGTATACAAACTACCCAAAAAACCGTCGACCGTATGGCATTGGGCGCAATCGGGGCTTTTTCCGCTTTGGGCAAACTGCTTGTCGTGGTAATCGGTATGGCAGGATGCGCAGGTATTGTGGGGCAGCGGGTCGGTAAAGCTCGCCTTGTGGCATTTTTTGCAATCCACTACCTCGTGTTTGCCGGCCAGGACAAAGCCCGTTTTGTCGTGGTCAAAATCAGCGCTTGCTTTTTTATTGTGAAATGAATTTTCGTTGTGACACTCAGCGCAATTATTTCCAAATTTATTTTCGTGCACGTCTTTATGGCAGGCCGCGCAATTGGAAGTGGCAATACCCAATCTATCCTGAAAAACCGTAAGCGGCGTTACCGCATCCATTTTATGGCATTCGGCGCAGTCTACTTGTTTGTGTTTTCCTTTTAATGCAAATTTGGTTTTATTGTGATTAAATTTATTCATCCCCTTAAAAATATCGAACGACTGCTCTGTATGGCACTCGCTGCAGGCCGTTCCCAATTTATTTTTATGCGGATCGTCATGGCAACTTGTGCAGGTATTAAACGCTACCCCCGCAAATTGCTGGAATTTTTTTCCATTTCTGGTTTCTTCTTTATGGCATTCTACACACTCCACTGTCTTGTGTTTTCCCGCTAATGCAAATTTTGTTTTATCGTGATTAAAATTAGCAGCAGGAGAAAAAGCATCGGTATTATGGCAACTCGCGCAATTATTTGACAGCGTTTTTTGGTGAAAATCTTCGTGACAGGAAGCGCATTTTTGATCGAGTCCCAAATAAGTTTTTTTATTTTTTTTCAAGTCGCTATTGCTCACAAAATCGGGTTTGTGGCATTCGCGGCAGTCTATTTTTTTATGCGCGCCGGTAAGTGTATAGCCCGTCAGTTGGTGATTAAAAGCCTTCTCATCAAAGCGAATCATCTCAAATTTCAGACCGTGGTGGTCGCTATGGCAGGAGGCGCATTCTTTGCCTTTTACTTCTTTGGAGACGTGGTACCCTTTATTTTGGTTAATCCGGCTTTTTAATGCTTTGTGGCAATCGAGGCATTTATCATTGGATACTTTTTCGCCAAGTGTATGGCATTTGGTACAATTGGAAATACCCTCCAGGGCTGAGTGTGCTTTGGAGAGATCGCCGGGCGAAATTTGTGCGGATAAACTGGCGACTGACAAAATGAAATAAAAAACAACGAAGGCAAGCGTAAAGACTATGCGACTATGCGACTGTATGACTTTACGAAACAAGTTCGCAAAGTCGTAAAGTCGTAAAGTCGTAAAGTCGTACAGTCTCTCCATCCTTGCCATCACTTGTGTTTTTTTACCGTATACCCAAATCGTTTTGTAATTTGAATGCCTGCCTTTTCGAGAAATTGCGTCGGCAATTCCCCGCCGGCGAAAATATAGACGAGGTCATTGTCGAGTACGTATTGCTTGCCTTCTGCTTCCGATTTAATCACCACCTTTTCCATTTCAATTTTTTCGAGGTTGGTATTAAATTTCACATCCACCACGCCTTTTTCCACGGCTTCGTTGATCTTATCTCTGTTTTTGGGTTTAATGCGGGCAAAGGCGTCGCTGCGGTAAGAGATGATCACCCGGTTTTGCTCGGACAAAGCCAAGGCTGCTTCTATGGCGGAGTCGCCGCCGCCGACCACCACCACCTTTTTTGATGCGATATTTTCGGGTTCCAGGAGTCGGTAGGCTACGTTTTCGAGGTTTTCGCCGGGCACGCCCAGTTTGCGGGGACTGCCGCGGCGGCCAATGGCCAGGAGCACCCTTTGCGCTTTAAATTCGTCGCCCTTATTCGTCACTAGCTTAAAGCGGTCGCCATCCACGAGAATGCCCTCGACCTTAGTGTTTTCCCTAATGGTGATATTATTTTTCGACAAAGCCGTTTGCCACAAATCCAGCAATTCGGATTTACTCGTATCAAACAACTTCACCTTGCCGTAAAGCGGCAGGTCCATCGGCGCCGTCATCACAATTTTCGAGCGGGGGAAAGTAAACACCGTACCGCCCAGCGTATCCTGTTCGAGTGTCAGGAAATTCAGGTTGTATTTTTTTGCCGTCAGCGAGGCGGAAATCCCAGCCGGGCCGGCGCCTATGATGATCAGGTCGTAACAGGAGGGGTCTTTTTTGAAGCCGGACTTTACCATAAATTCCACGGCTTGATTGCCCTGTTCTACGCTATTTTTGATCAATCCCATGCCGCCTAATTCGCCGGCGATAAAAATGCCGGGCACGTTGGTCTCAAAATTCTGATTTACGTGCGGCAAGTCGACGCCCCGTTTTTCGGTGCCGATTACCAGCGAAATCGCCTCTACCGGGCAACTATGAAAACATGCCCCGTGGCCCACGCAATGCGACGCGTTGATCAGCGTGCCCCGCCCGTTGACGATGCCGAGGATATCTTTTTCCGGACAGGCCGCCACGCAGGCGCCGCTTTTTATACAAGTATCCAGGTCGATCACCGGGTGCAGCGACACCGGTTCGAACAATCCCTCTTGTTTTGCTTTTTCCACTTTCGCCTGCGTGACCTGTGATTCTTTTTTCAGCTTTCGCAAATAAAAAACCACCACCACAGCGCAAAGCGCAAACACGGCGGAATAAATAACGATTTGTTCAATCAGTGCTTCCATCTATTAAAAAATCCATCTATAACCAAAAGCGAGCGTAATGCCCACGTGAATAATCATAATAATGAGCATAATAAGCGCAAAGGGTAAATGGGCCACGTGCCAGTACCGGAAAAGATTCTGCATCGTCTGCAATCTGGCAATGCGGTTATTCAACGCCATTTCGTTTTTGATGAGGTTTAATACCTTTTTCCGGTCGGAACGGGGTAGATTATTTTTCCGGAGCCGGTTGTCGATATCGGCGATTGTCTTTCTGTCGGCTACGTATTTATACACGATCCCGGCCAATACATTGTTGCCTTTCTCCTGGTGATTTTTGTCAGTGGTAGAATCAATAATTGCATTATAGCTCTCCTGGTCCAGTTGAAAACTGCCTTTCAGCAGATCCCCGATATTGCCTTTCATCGCCTTCACCTCGCCGAGGCTCAGTTCGCGGCCTTCGATCGTGCGGGGTATTTGGATATAAATAAACCGCCCGATAATGCCGCTGGCCACCACGGCCACCATACTCCAAAAGCTGACCGACACGATACCGCCAAACTTAAACGCCGTGTGAAACAAGATCATCAACGGCCCCAGGCTGCACAGAAAAATATGGAATTCCAGCCAGTACTTCAGTCGGCCCCAGCGCGCCATCGCCTTGCTGCGCTTCCTGATAATATACGAAAACACGCCGATAATGATCAGCAGGCTGCCCACGATGCCGAGTCCGTGGCCGTAAATACCGCTCGGCTTAAACCAATCGTGCTGGGGGTGGTAAAAGCGCTCTTCCAGACTGGTGCCGTAATACGAGAATCCCTGATATACAAAGATTATCGCGGCGAGTACCACGATGCTCGCCAATGTAGTGACATAAATGCGGTGAACGGTTTGCGTCATAACAAGTCAGGTGTTAAAGCAGTAAAATTAGGGCTTTGTGGATTGCGGGGGGATGACAAAAGTTAGTGACTGTATGACTGTACGACTGTACGACTGTACGACTGTATGACTGTATGACTGTATGACTGTATGACTGTATGACTGTATGACTAATGTCGTCAACTTTAGGAAAATTCAAGCGATATTTTATTACCACAGAGTTTCACGGAGTTTACACGGAGTTTCACAGAGTGATATAATATCCTCCGTGAAACTCTATGGTGAAATAATCGGCTTGAGTCGACGACATTAGAGTGTGGGATTGTGCGAAGGGGGGACTGTCATTTTGTTTTTACTCCAATAATTAAAAGCCAAAGCATGATAGAAACTTCCCCTGCAATCCAAAAAGGCATGGCCAGTTGTTGAATAAGCGTTTGATAATCGGGAAAAATCAACGCGGTAAAACTATGCGCTACGTAGGCAATGCCGTTGAGAATTAGCAAAATCCCAAGCAAACGGGGAATAAATTTAGACTGATAAGCTAATTGACCGAAAGGGAAAAGCCATAGCCCCCAAAACATTTCCAATACGATGTTTGTACGGCTGTTAATTTTCAGCAAGAGCATCGCCATATCCTGTCGTTGATCGATTGGGAAGGAAGACAACATTTCGCCTTTAAAAATCATTAGCGAGGTAATACTGAGTCCTTCTGCAATAAAAAAAACGGGAATCTGTATCATCACCAGGGCAACCATCAGTTTAGCCGACCATTCGTTTACCTGGTAAAATAACCGGTACAACGCCAGGGCTATCATTACCCATATCGTGCTGCTTATAATACCATTGATAATACCCGTTTGAAATAAAAACTCGTTAGCAAGCATCTTGCCGGCTGTGGCCGCAGCATTACCCGGCACAATTGTTTGCGATGGTATATACATCAGGCCGTAAATGCCGGATATGACAAATACAAGGTAGAGTAGCCCGGCAAGTCTTGCGGTTTTTTTTAATGAAATAGTATTATCGTTCATGACATCAGGTTTAATTTTTATTTAATGGCCCGTCGGCTCCGTCGGTATTTATTTTCTGAATGACTTTCTCTGCCACCTTTTTTCCCAAATCCAGCGCTGCTTCGTTGTCGCTGCGGAAATGAATGCCCGCCTGAAAGCGCGACTCTGCCGCCTGTCGGGCTTTTTTCCAGTACAAGGCTTTTTCTTCGGGAAAAAAATAAGACATCAATTCGGCTTCCACTGCTGCGATGGCTGCATGGCCGGAAGGATAGCCCGGAAAGGGTGGCGTAATCATAATGGCCGGCTGGAAGGTAGTATCAAATTGATTGGGCCTGATACCCCAGTAGGCGTACTTCGCATCCCAACAAGCTATAAAGCCGTCGTACATACCCACGTTGATCACGGCCTGTATCCGTGCAGCGCGCGGCGGGTTTAAGTGGAGGTTGTTTTCAAATACTTTTTTTACCAGTTCATCCATGAACCAGGAATCATTTGCCCAGTAAAACGCATTGCTTAATGACCTGAAACTTTGTTTGTAATTTTTCAACTCCTCCATCTCTTTGATGAAATCGGGCGGTGGGGCGGGCCGAAATTCACTGCTGCTGCGGAGTACAACCGTTTTGTTTTTGCCGGCCATCGGCAACAGGGCAAATTTTCCTTTCCAGTAGCCCGGCCCCTCCGGTATTTTGCCATCCCAAGCGGTGGTATTTACAAAATCACGGGTAGCCGCAATGGCCTTTTCTGCTATTTGCCTGCCGAGATCAAAGCCGGCGCGGGTATCGGAAGGATAAGCTACGCCGGCAACTATGCGGGATGTCATGAGTTGCTGCGCCATGCGGCTGACCGAATCGGCCAGTGAAGGATAATACTTTGAAATGATAGCCACGGCAACCCCTGCCGCTACGGAATATTCACAGGGATAAGCGGGACTTTCCGGCCTCGGTATCAACACTTGTATCCGCTTGTCTGCTTCAAACGGACGAGGCCGATTGTAGCTGTATTTGGAATGCCACGCAGCGACGATGGCGTCATAGGTGGCGGTACCCAGCAGCATATTGGCCAGGGCTCCATATCTACCGGTATCTAACGGCCACAAGGTATTCATCATTTCCTGCCAGCGGTAACCGGGCGCGCCGGCATTCCAGTACAAAACCTGTTGTTTTGCTTCAGCATCGGCATTTTGCTGTGCGGAAATCACCAATGCTATTTCCTTTTTTAAAGCAGGCGGGGGCGGTAATGGATAGTCCTTGCCGGAAGAAATAAACCAGGTTTTCCAGTCGCCTGCCGACGGTTCAACCTGTGCCTTCATGTGGGCGGCGATTACTAAAATAAGCGCCGCAAAAGCTAATTTCCTTTTCATACTTTGCTTTGTTTTGAACAAGGATAATCGTTAAGCGAAAGCGAAGTATGCCGGCGTCTACAAACAGCGGGGTTGTGTCAATAAACAGCCCGTAAACACAAAAACTTATAAGATTTCCCGTGAATAATGAATTGGTTGACCTTTTTCGTTCATTCGTATACGATAAAGCGGATTCTGTAGAAGCAAACCTGAGAAGAGAAAGTTTTTCCGATCTTTAGTGCATGATACCGAAGATGCCTGCAAATACTAAACAAATCCGGTTTTACCTATGGGTTGGGCTTGCTTTTCTGTTTCTATGGACGTTTGGCAACCTGGTGAGCTATTATGATACTTTCTGGGTAAGGACGGTAAATGACGTGTGGCGGGTTATATATATTATCGTTGTCAACTTTATTTTTTTTGAACATACCGTACCTTATATTTTCAGAAAAAGAAAGTACCTTATTTACAACATCTTGCCTGGCCTTTTCCTTTTTTGGATTCATCTGATGTTATGGTCTTTTGGATTGTATGCCTGGCGGTCTATCGGCGTAGCGCTGGGTATTTATACCGAACTCACAAAATTCGGAACGATTGAGGAGGGCGTTGAACATCACATGGGTTATAGCGTTGCCTCCATTTTCTTTTTCGGCATCATCCGGCACGTTTATCAATATACTAAGCTACAACAGATGGCGCAGCAACTGCGCTTTGAAAAACAACAGGCAGAATTAAACTACCTGAAATCACAGACCAATCCGCATTTTTTATTCAATACCTTAAATAATATCTATTCCCTGGCCAGGGATAAGTCCGACCTTGCACCGGAATCTATATTGCGGCTTTCGAAAATCCTCCGCTATATGCTGTACGAAACCGGCGGCGAATTCATAGCTATCGAACAGGAACTGAAAATCATCAGCGACTATATTGCGCTGGAAAAACTGCGCTACGACGAATCATTGCGGATCAATTTTAATTATGATATTGAAGACATGAAGCAGGCCTTGCCGCCGCTATTGTTAATACCGCTGATAGAAAATGCATTTAAGCACGGTGTTTCCGAAACCAGAAATCACCCATTTATAGATATTCATATTTCGGTTAAAAACCGGCGACTGAATTTAATAGTAAAAAATTCTACCGAAGCGCTTTACGAGGAAACAACCGTAAAAGAAAATATCGGTCTGACCAACCTTCGAAGGCAGTTGGAGTTACTCTATACTGATTACAGCCTGTCAGTTGGGCAGGCTGGCGAAGTGTTTACCACAGTATTAAAAATAAATCTGGCAAGCCATGTCTGAACTGAGATGCATCATCATAGAAGACGAGCCGTTGGCGGCTAAAGTATTGGCCGATTATATCGCAGAGGTACCGTTTTTAAAACTACAAGGCGCTTTTAAAGATGCTATTGTGGCGACAGGATGGCTACGCGACCACGACACCGACTTGATGTTCCTGGATATCCATTTACCTAAACTAAAAGGCATGGCTTTTTTAAAAACGCTCACCCATCCGCCGGCTGTCATAATAACAACAGCGTATCACCAATACGCGGTGGAAGGATTTGATCTGAACGTAACCGATTACCTGCTAAAGCCATTTGAATTTGAACGATTCCTCGTAGCGGTAAATAAAGTAAACGCCGCGAGAAAATACGTTACAGAAAGCCCGGAGGAAAAGGATTATCTCTTTGTGAATGTGCAAAAAAAGAAAGTGAAAATATTATTCTCCGAAATTGCTTATATCGAAAGCCAAAGAGAGTATATCAAAATTGTGACCACAAAAAAAGAATGGCTGTCAAAAATGAGCACACATGAAATAGAAAATCTCTTGCCTGCACATTTATTCAAGCGCATTCACCGCTCGTTTATCGTGTCATTACATAAAATAGAATCGTATACTGCTGATACGGTGGAAGTGAATGGTATTGCCGTGCCCATTGGGAAGGGGTATAGGGGGGTGATTGAGGGGTTGTGAAAAGGACTTTGGGACTATTGGACTTTGGGACTGTGCGATAACCCCCCCTCCATTTTTTGGTCATACCCGAGGTATAGTTGGCAAAAAAAGCCCCGGCGGAGCGGCCCGCCGGGGCTTGTAGCAGTTATCAAATATATTTTTTACTGTGCAGGAACCGCCATAAACATAGGCGGAAATTCAAGAAACTGTTCCTTGTTTTCGGGTACGAAATAAAAGTGGTACACCGTTTTCATTACTTTCTGTTCGACATTTCCAGCCAGTTCTTCATATCCAAAATCCCAGCGTTCCAGTTTGTAAGCGTTTCTATCCGGAAGTCTTTTTCTGGCTTCTTCAAGCGCTGTTTCGTATGGTTTTACCCTGGTTTTTTTCAAGGTAGCTCTCACATCAACTGCCCGCCATATTTTGGCTGCATTTAATACAGAACCGTCGTTATTCAGTTGAATTTTAATCTGCCCTCCTTCGCCCAATACGGGGATAAGTTGGCCGTCAACTTCTACTTGTCGTTTGAAAACAATCACTACGTTCTTTTGGATCGGGTCAAATTTTTTTTCACTAGCCTTGTCTTGCTTTTCGAGCATCATGTGGTTGGCTTCTGTGAGTTTCATGTTGTTCTCTACCCATCCTTTTTCCTTCACAAATGTCTGGGCTTTTTGCAGGTATTCCCGTTCCGACAGGACAGCCGTACTTAGCTGTGTCATTCGATTTTCTTTGAGATAAACCGCACCGCTCAGCTTGTTAATCCTGATGGTAGGAACCTTTTCCTTTGTTTGCTCCCTGGCGATCAGCCAATCGCCTTGTTCTTCAAGTTGAACCCGGAGTATAGGATCGGGGCGAGGCATAGGGATCAACTCCAGTTCAGGAAGTAATTCCGGAATGCGGATCATTAAGAAAGGTTGGATCAATTGCCGGTCAAAACCTCCGAGGTATTGAATGTGGTAGTACGTGTTTTCACTGATATTAGCCTGGTTTGTGAAAACAAGGTCGTTGAGAGGAGTTGTACTTACATCAAATCCTCCTGTAGTAATGCAAACCGGCACCACGCCATTGTTGTAGTATGTCAATCCGTCGATGAAGGCATCCGATACTTCCATGCCCAGGTTATTGTAATTATTCCAGATGCTATTCACCTGGCTTTCGTGGCAGTAGGCAGGTGTGGAAGCGCCGCAAGCCATTCTCAGGTAGGGATGCAGGGCAGGCCCCCAACGTTCGTATATATTGCGCTGGTCATAGCTGTCGGCGCCGCCGGTAAACTTGCCCGGCCAGGAATAATCAAAAGTGGCGCCTGTGCCGGTGCGCGGGCCATGCGCAAAAACTTCACAGGAGCACTGCCAGTAATAGCGCAATAAGCCATAACCCGGGCAATCGCCAAGTTGCATTTTGCTTTGAGTCCCGTTGTCGCCAAGCGTATTCCATCCGGTTGGGCTGCCGTGTCCGGCATAGAAAAACAGCATGGCCTGGTCTATGCCATTGGTAGCATTGGCATCATCGCCAGGGGTAGTTTTATCGACATCATAATAAAAATGCGCAGTATTGGTAAGTCCCACGTGCATATGCCTTCCCGTCCATGTGGAAGGGACATGGTTGGCGGCGGTATTATTGTTCTTCATGTCTTTCCCTGTAATAAACTCTTCTGCGGTATCAATATGCCAGTCTGTGTTGCCGTGTGCAGTCAGTATAGTATTAAGCCCCGGATTAACAGGGCAGCACATCGTAAATACGAGTAGGGCAGAAAGGCCCATTTGCAATAAAATGATATTTGAGGTTTTCATGGAGTATTATTTTGGTGAGAAAAATTTGGATAGGATAATTTCATATAATACCTACTGAAATGCAATGACTTACGTCAATGACAAGACGAGATAGTCATACAGTCGTCGTACAGTCGTAAAGTCCTACGGTCTTAAAGTCGCCCCCTCCCTTACCACACCCGCCAGTCATTGGCGATATTCTCCGTGCGGAAAGCCGGTTGCTGGCGGCCGTCGGTGAGGCGGGGCACTTCCTGTGAGATGTAGGCTTCCAATTCCGAGATCATCACTTTGCCGTCTTTGTTGGCGTCGGCGGCTTGCTCGCGGAGTCCTTTTAGCAGGCAAAAGGTGAAAACGCCGTTTTTCCATTTTTCGCCTTCGATGGCAAATTCGACGCCGCCGGCGCTCGAAATGACGGTGGCCCCGGTGTTGCGTCGCGTGTCGACAAAAGATTGTTTCATGAGCTCGAAGGCGTTTTGCAGACCGTCTGCTCGGGGCGCTACACGCGTATTAAACGACCGGAATTTTACCTCACCGCTTTCGGTGCGCTTTTCTTTGATGAGGGCTACCGATGCTTTGTCTAACTCCCCGGAATGGCAGGCATCGATGAGCAGTAGTTT
>JAEUUQ010000504.1 GCA_016787505.1 Saprospiraceae bacterium
CGTATACATCAAAATGGACGAAGTGCGCCACGATATCCAAACCGAAGCTCCTCGCGCTTTGAAACACCCAGGAAAAATTTACGTCTTCGGTCGTTATTTGTATGTAAATGAATACCACGAAGGCATTCACATTATTGACAATCAAAACCCCGAAAATCCGCAGCCTGTTTCTTTTATCAAAATCCCGGGCAATGTGGATATGGTGGTAAATGGCAACCTGTTGTATGCCGACAACTACGTCGACCTCGTCACTATGAACATCGAAAACCCGCAGGCGCCGCAATTTGTGAGCCGTACGCAAGACGTATTTCCTTCTTACGGCATGTACGCCGACCTGGGGCACCTGATGTATTTCGAGCCCAGCCAGGTCACCACGCAGGTATCGTGCGAATCGCCCAATTGGGGCCGCAGTTGGTGGGTGGAAGATAGCGGCGTATTATTTGTGGCCAATTCATTTGACCAGGCATCACCGCAAAATGCCAGCGCTGCAACCGGCGGCTACGGCGGCTCGATGGCCCGCTTTACGCTGGCTTCCGATCACTTGTATGTGGTGGACGATTACAGCCTGAAGGTGTTCAGTCTTGACAATGTGTCGCAACCCACCTTGGCTACTACTATCAACCTGGGCTGGGGCATCGAGACCATCTTCCCCTACGAAAATAAGCTCTTTATCGGCGCCAACGACGGCATGCACATCTACGACAACAGCAACCCGCTGCAGCCTCAATTTTTATCGATCTTCCAACATGCCCGCGCCTGTGACCCTGTGTTTGTAGACGGCAACCTGGCCTACGTGACCCTGCGCAACGGCACGACCTGTCAGAATTTCAACAACCAACTCGACGTGGTGGATGTCACCAATCTCACTAACCCTGTTTTGTTGAAAACATACCCGATGAACAATCCGCACGGCTTGTCTATCGTAGATAAAACCCTGTTACTTTGCGAAGGTAGCTATGGCTTAAAGGCATTTGACGTAAGCGAGTGGGATAAAATCGGCGAACGCCAATTGTCGCATATTAATGGATTTAATACCTTTGATGTAATCGGATTACCCAGCAAGGTTGCTATTGTGACGGGCGAGGATGGAATTTACCAGTTTGACTTCAGCAACCCGGCTCAGATGAAGCAACTGAGCGTGATGCCGGTGGAGCAATAAAGAGGGAGTGGTTTTGGGACTTTACGACTTTACGACTGTATGACTATACGACTAATGTCGTCGTCAAAATCTAGCTCTGTGGAACTCCGTGGAAACTCTGTGTACCTCTGTGGTAAAAAAAATATCGTTTGAATTTTCCTGAAGTTGACGACATTAGAGGGAGAGATACTATGACACATCAAAGCCTTTTTCTATGAAAATTTGGATAACCGGAGTTTGTGCGTTTTTTTTCCTGGGATTGCAAATTGCCTTTGCTCAGCAGTCCTCGCAGGACGTGATCTACCTCAAAGACGGCACTGCTTATTGGGGTACCATTATCGATGAGGGCGTCAGCAGTCGCGTGATGATCCGCCTTAGCGGGGGCAACGTGGTAGTTGTTGAGGGCCGGGATATTGAGCGCATCGAACGGGGATCATTGGATAAACCCAAGACGACGGTTAAAAAGAAAGGCACAACGCCCAAGCAGAAAAAACCGGTCGCTACTAAGCCGCCCAAACCACCCCGGGAATATGCTTTTCAGGAAAAAGGATTGTACCATGCCACCTCGATCGGCGCTTTGATGGGAAAAGATGAAAATAGCAATCCGGTCGGTTTGTGCATCCACCATACAACGGGTTATATGTTCAACCGCCGGCTGGGCGCCGGATTGGGGATCGGATTCGACCATTACGCCACCGGCGGCACGGAATCGGTTTTTCCCGTTTTCGCAGAAGTGAGAGGGTATTTGACTAAAAAGAAAATAGCGCCGTTTTACGCCGTCAGCGGCGGGTATGGATTCGCGCTACGTCGTATACGAAAAGACGTAGAAGAGGCCGAAGGCGGGTGGATGTTCCATCCCGCCCTCGGCCTTCGCATCGGCGCCGATAAACGCAAAAACGCCTTTATCGACATCGGCTACAGATTCCAAAGAGCGAGGTACACTACGCTATTTCCCTTTAGCGGCGACGTGCAAATCAAAGATTATCAGTACCAACGGCTAACGATGAGGTTGGGAATGGTGTTTTAGGGTTGTCGGTTGTCAGTTGTCGGTTATCCGTTCTTTTTTTTTAATAGTTTAAACTTAAACCGAGAACCGAGAACGGAGAACGGAGAACGGAGAACGGAAAACAAAATTTATGTCATCGCAAAAACAATACGCAGATAAGGAGTTGGTAGAGGGTTGCACGCGCAACGACCGCTTCTCCCAGGAAATGCTTTACCGTAAGTATTTCCCGGCTATGATGCGTATGTGTATGCGTTATACCAGCGACAAGGAGGTAGCCATGGAAATCATCAACAACGGCTTTTTGCGGGTTTTTCAGAAAATTCACCTGTATGGATTTACAGGCTCGCTGGAAGGCTGGATTCGCCGCCTGGTATTTCACAGTATCTCCGACTATTTTCGCAAAAACGATAACCCGGTGTATTTCATGGATATCGAGGACAGGGATGCACCTACCCGGGAAAACGCGCTCAATAAACTATACCTCGAAGATATTTTAAGCCTGGTGGATCATCTGCCCGACGCCACCCGCGAAGTGTTTTGGCTTTATGCCGTAGAAGGATATACGCACGTAGAGATCGCCGATAAAATTCAGATCAGCGTGGGTACCTCCAAATGGCATTTATCGATGGCCCGGCAGAAGTTGAAGCAATTAATCCAAACATATTATAACAACGCCAATTATGCAGGATAATTACGAGAACGGTGTGAACCAGCCCCTCGTAGACCGGGGATGGGAAGAGATGCGCCGGCTGCTGGACAAAGAGATGCCGGTGGCGCCTGCAACTACTAAGCCCTCGCGGCGCATACTGCCGATGTGGTGGTTGGCGGCTGCCTGTATTACCGCTATCGCCCTGGGAGGCGCTTGGTATTGGAATGTGGACAACCCCCGGGTTTCAGGCGCACCGACTATTGCCGATGCCGCTGCCCCGGTGCAAACGCAATCTGTTGCGGAAGAAAAAATATCTTCTCCCGCTGTCGTCGATATCAATCCATCTTCTCTTGTCGGTGATAACACTCAATCAGATGAAACCGTTTTATCATTTAATAATAAACAAACAGCAATAAATACCCTCCAAACCCCTGTCCAATTTACGGCAATCACTACTGCTCAAGAAAATACTTCGTCTGTTGTGTTTTTAGATAAAAAACAGCAGGACTCAGCAGCGGATCCTTTTCTCGAAACCACATCTGCTACTTTAAATGAAACGCCTGTACCCGCTGCTATTGATGCTTTGCCAGGCATAAGCCATGCTTTTCTTGTTTCACCGAATCCTGCTTTAGGCGCTGCGGCTTCTGCCTTAAAGGCATCGCCCTCCTGGTTGCCTGATAATTTGGCCGTTTCTACAGGTATTATTTCGGGTGACTATTCCCCTGTGGAAGGTTTTCAGGTGGGCGTGGATGCGCAATATGCGCTGGGCGGCAAATGGTCGCTGGTGTCGAGCCCGGCTTACCGCTTCCAGCGGCAAAGCCTTTCTTTGGAAGTAGAGGCTACCACAATTGCCAGTGGCCCGATAACGCTTGATGAGCAATTGGATGCTGCTTTAGCCGAGTCGGTTTCCACCACCAATAATATTGCACCCTCTTCGACCTATTACACGGCGCTCAAAAATCACTACGTTGATGTGCCTATACAAATAGCCTATCAGGTAGGCACGCGTTTTCGCCTCGAAGCCGGCCCCAGCTTTTCTTATCTGGCGGGCGTTTATGAGGGTTCGCCTTTCGGCAATGGCGCTGCTTCAGCTGACACACAATCTTTTTATAATCCTACTGCCAGCCGCTCCTGGTATAGTGCGGAGGCAGATGATAAATTAAACCCCGTGTATTTCAACCGCCTGGATATCGGCGTAAACCTCGGTGTCACCTACCGCCCAGCCCAATGGCTCGGTTTGCGACTGCAATACCGGCAAGGCTTTGTCGATATGCTGAAAACCCAATCCTACGAATTGCGCAACCGCCAATTGGCGTTGTCGACGTTGATATATTGGTAGAGACGCAAAATTTTGCGTCTCTACGCGCCATCAAAACAGCCCCGTAATATTCCCCTGGCTATCAATATCAATATTCTCCGCGGCGGGGATGTTGGGCAGGCCGGGCATGCGCATAATTTCGCCAGTAATGGGCACCACAAACCCTGCGCCGGCCGCAATTTCGATTTCCCTCACCGTTAGCGTAAAACCGCTGGGGCGGCCTATCAGGTCGGCGTTATCCGACAGCGACTTCTGGGTTTTGGCGATGCACACCGCCACGCCTTGCAATCCCAGTGTAGTAATTCTTTTCAGGTCTGATTTTGCTTTAGGCATATACTCCACCCCGGCGGCGCCGTAAATAGAGGTGGCAATGCGTTTTATTTTTTCTTCGATGGGCATCGACCAATCGTAAAGCGGCTGGTAGGGCGACTGGTTGTTGTCGGCGGCGCGGGCCACGGCGTGGGCCAATGCTTCCGAACCTGCGCCGCCGTGGGCCCATACTTCGGCGACCACGGCTTCTACGCCCATCGCTTTGCATTTATCCTGGATAGCCTTGATTTCTTCATCGGTATCGCTCGTAAAGCGATTGATGGCCACTACTGCCGGCAGTTTGAATAAAGCCGCGTTTTCGAGGTGTTTTTCCAGGTTGCAGCAGCCTTTTTCTACCGCTGCCGCGTTGGGTTGTGGCAGATCGGCTAGTTTCACGCCGCCGTGGTATTTAAGCGCTCTGACCGTGGCCACGAGTACCAGCGCACTGGGCGATAAGCCGGCGCTTTGGCATTTAATATCGAGGAATTTTTCGCCGCCCAGGTCGAATCCAAAGCCGGCTTCCGTGACCACGTAATCGGCCAGCGAAAGCCCCATGCGCGTGGCGATCACCGTGTTGGTGCCTTGCGCAATATTGGCAAAGGGGCCGCCGTGGATAATTGCGGGATAACCCTCCAGTGTCTGCACCAGATTGGGCCGAATGGCGTCTTTGAGCAGGGCTGCCATTGCGCCCTGGGCCTTGAGGTCGCGGGCAAAAATGGGTTTTTTATCATAAGTAAAACCCACAAAAATATTTCCCAGGCGGCGCTTCAGATCGTCGGGGCCGTCGGAGAGGCATAGGATGGCCATCACCTCCGAGGCTACCGTGATATCGAAGCCGCTTTCGCGGGGCACGCCGTTGGAGGCGCCGCCAAGGCCGATTACCACCTGCCTGAGGGCGCGGTCGTTCATGTCCATTACCCGTTTCCAGGCGATGGTGCGCGGGTCGATGCCCAGCGAATATTGTTTGTTTTGGATGTTATTGTCGATCAGGGCTGATAGCAGGTTGTGGGCCTTTTCCACCGCGGCAAAGTCGCCGGTAAAGTGTAGGTTAATATCTTCCATCGGCAGCACCTGGCTGTAGCCGCCGCCCGTAGCGCCGCCTTTGATGCCGAAGACCGGCCCCAGGGAGGGTTCGCGCAGCACCACGCAGGTTTTCTTACCGATGCGGTTGAGGCCCTGCGACAGGCCGATGGAGACCGTGGTTTTTCCTTCGCCGGCGGGGGTAGGGGAGATGGCCGAAACCAGCACCAGCTTGCTTTTTTTGATGCGCTCTGTATTGATCAGGCTGAGGGGCAATTTGGCCTTGTAGCGGCCGTACAGATCGAGTTGGTCTTCGGTGATGCCCACTTGCGCGGCAATTTCGCGGATGTCTTTTAGTTTAATCGACTGCGCGATTTCGATATCAGTTTTCATGTTCCTGAATTATAATTTTTTAAATGCCATTATGCTAATAATCAGATCGTATAGCCGCCATCGGCGGTAAATACGGCGCCGGTGGTATAAGAAGAAGCGTCTGAAGCCAGGAAAAGCGCCATAGCGGCCACTTCTTCAGGTGAACCTATACGCCCCAGCGGTGTCTGTGCCATCATCCACTGCGTGAATTGTTCGTTAGTCCAGAGCGCTTCGCTGAATTTGGTTTGGATGAGTCCCGGACAAATAGCGTTGGCCCGGATATGGTAGGGCCCCCATTCGCGGGCCATCACCTTGGTAAGGGAAATCAGTGCCGCCTTGCTCACGCTGTAGATACCCAGGTGGGGCTCAGGAGAAAGCCCGCCGATGCTGCTGATATTGACGATAGCGCCGCCGCCTCGTTTTTTCATTAACGGCAGCACCAGTTTGGCCAGTTCGAAAGGCCCTTTAAGGTTGACGGCCATGATCTTGTCGAAGGCCTTTTGTTCGGTGAGCTCTATCGGCCCGAAGACCGGGTTGGTCGCCGCGTTGTTGATAAGGATATCGACGCCGCCGAAGGCTTCAACCGTTTTTTCTACCAGGAATTGCAGGTCGTCGATCACGCCGGCATTGGCGGCTTGCGGCAGGCAGTTGATGCCTTCTTCGCGCAATTTGACGGCAAGGGCATCAACGGCCTCTTGTTTGCGGCTGCTAATGACCACGTTGGCGCCTGCGCGCCCCAGGGCGAAGGCTATCGCCGCACCGATGCCTTTACTGGCGCCGGTGATGATGGCGGTTTTATTGGTTAAGGTATTTGGCATATTGAACCCGTGTTTATTAGGGGCTCAATATAGAAAAAATTGTATTGCCTACAAATGAAGTCTGTCCTTGCGGGCCAATAGCGCTTCCTGCGATTCGCGGCGATCCGGGTCGGGTACGCAACAGTCTACCGGGCATACCGCCGCGCACTGCGGCTCCTCATGGAAACCCACGCATTCCGTGCATTTGTCGGGCACGATGTAATACAACTCGTCGGAGACGGGCTTGTGTTTGGCTTTTGCCGGCACCACAGAGCCGTCTTCCAGGGTGTATTCGTCACTCACCGCGGTGCCGTCGGAAACAGCCCATTCAACGCCGCCCTCGTAAATAGCATTGTTGGGGCATTCGGGCTCGCAAGCGCCGCAGTTGATGCAATCTTCCGTTATTATGATGGCCATACGACTGATCTTTGTTGGTTAACACGGGCAAAAATAGTTTTTTTTTAGCTATTAGCAGTTAGCAATAAGCTGTTAGTTTAAAGCAGCTAAGCCCTAATAGCTAATTGCTGACTGCTGATAGCTGATTGCTAAAAACTACTTACCTTTGTTTGCTACGCTATTTATACAAAAATGATGAATACGACTACCGATGCCGGCAAGACTACGCCGTTGATGGAACAATACTACAAGGTAAAGGCGAAATACCCCGATGCCATTTTGTTGTTCCGCGTAGGCGATTTTTACGAGACTTTCGGCGAAGATGCCGTGAAGACCTCGAAGGTATTGGGAATCGTGCTCACCAGCCGCAATAACGGCGGTAGCGATGTGGAATTGGCCGGCTTTCCTTTCCATGCACTCGACATGTACCTGCCCCGGCTCGTGCGCGGTGGGTATCGCGTGGCCATTTGCGAACAGCTCGAAAAACCTTCTCCCCAAAAGAAAATCGTCAGGCGAGGCGTCACAGAGGTCGTAACTCCGGGCGTAGCGATGGACGATAAGCTGCTCGACCACAAGACTAACAACTACCTGGCTTCGCTGTATTTTGGCAAAAGAGACGAACTGGGATTGGCCTTTTTGGATATCTCCACCGGCGAATTCCTGGTCTGCGAGGGCGATTGGGCCTATATCGACAAGCTGCTGCAAAGTTTTAACCCCTCAGAAGTCTTATTTGCCAAAGACAAACGCAAAGAATTCGAAAAACACTTCGGCGACAAATTTTACACCTTCGCGCTCGAAGAATGGGTGTATACCCCCGATTACGCCCGCGAAAAACTCACCGCTCATTTCGAAGTGCAGACCCTCAAAGGGTTTGGCATGGAAGAAATGGAAATGGCACAGATGGCCGCCGGCGCCGTGTTGCACTACCTGGCCACTACCGAAAATAAAAACCTCAAGCATATCACGGCCATCAGCCGCATCCAGTCGGATCGCTACGTCTGGCTCGACCGCTTTACCATCCGCAATCTCGAATTGCTGTTCAGCCCCCACGAAACCGGCGTGCCGCTCATCCGCATCCTCGACCATACCACTTCGCCGATGGGCGCGCGATTGCTGCGCAAATGGGTGGTATTGCCCCTGCGGCATCAACGCGAAATCGACGCCCGCCTCGATATGGTCGAATTTTTGCTGCAAGACGACGAGATGAGCCGCCTCATCGAGCAAAATATCCGGCAAATCGGCGACCTCGAACGGTTGATCTCGAAAGTGCCGATGGGCAAAGTCAACCCCCGCGAAGTAGTGCAACTGGCCCGGGCTTTATCCGCTATATTACCCATAAAAACCGCCTTTGCAGAAAGCAGCAACGAGCAACTTGTCAAGATGGCCGAGGGCCTCAATCCTTGTCCGGTACTGCGCGAGCTCATCGAAAAACAGGTTGTCGCCGACCCGCCCGTCAACCTCTCTAAAGGCGGCATCATGGCCGACGGCATATCGGAAGAACTGGACGACCTGCGGCACGTGATCCACCACAGCAAAGACCTGCTCCAGAAAATCCAGCATGATGAAATACAGCGCACCGGCATCAACAGCCTGAAAATCGGATTTAACAGCGTCTTCGGGTATTACATCGAAGTCACCAACAAATACAAAGACCAGACGCCCGCCGATTGGGTGCGCAAGCAAACCCTCACCAACGGCGAGCGCTTCATCACCGACGAGCTTAAAAAACTGGAAGCCAAAATCCTGGGCGCCGAAGAGCGCATTCTGGAGCTCGAAGAGCAATTATTCCAGCAGCTCGTTTTCACGATTGCCGACTACATCCAGCCCATACAACACAATTCGGCGCTCATCGCCCGCATCGATTGCCTGTTGTCGTTTGCCAAAGTGGCCGCCAAAAACCAGTACAGCCGGCCTGTCATCAACGATTCATTGGCCATCGACATCAAAGAAGGCCGCCATCCAGTCATCGAACAACAGTTGCCGCTGGGAGAAAACTTCGTGCCCAACGATGTGTTCCTCGACAGCGAAACGCAGCAAGTGCTCATGATCACGGGGCCCAATATGTCAGGAAAATCGGCCCTCTTGCGGCAAACTGCCCTTATCTGCCTCATGGCCCAGATGGGCTCATACGTCCCCGCCCGCAGTGCCGACATCGGCCTTGTCGACAAAGTCTTCACCCGCGTGGGCGCCTCCGACAACATTTCCTCGGGCGAGTCTACCTTCATGGTCGAGATGAACGAGACGGCCAGCATCATGAACAACATCAGCGACCGCAGCCTCATTTTGCTCGACGAGATCGGCCGGGGTACCAGTACCTACGACGGCATCTCTATCGCCTGGGCCATCGCCGAATACCTGCACAACAATGGCTTTGCACGGCCCAAAACCCTGTTTGCCACCCACTACCACGAGCTCAACGAACTGGCCGAGCAGTTTGACCGCATCAAAAACTTCAACGTGGCCGTGCGCGAATCGGGTCAGAAAGTAATTTTTCTGCGCAAGTTATCGCCCGGCGGTAGCCAGCACAGCTTCGGCATCCACGTGGCCAAGATGGCGGGCATGCCCCGCAGCATCGTGGAGCGTGCCAACCACATTTTGGCTCAACTGGAGCAGCAGCACATCAGCAAAGAAGACAACGGCGCTACGACCCAGGTTCAAAAACCGGATACCCGTAGCATCCAATCGCCCCTGCAACTCAGCATCTTCGAAACTGTCGACCCTTTGGCCGGCAAGCTCAAAGAAGCCCTGCTCAACCTCGACCTGAATACGATGACGCCGATAGAGTGTATGTTGAAGTTGAATGAGTTGAGGAGGATGATGGAAGAGTAGGGGAGGGATGTTGAATTGATTGAAAATTAGTTATCGGTTGTAGGTTATGGGTTGTGAGTTCATTGGTTTTGTTAAAATTTAACCGACAACTGACAACCGACATTTACGAAACCGACAACTGACAACTCACAACCGAGAACACTAATATTAAAGCAATAATAGTTGTTGCGATCCAGATCGTATTGCTTTGTCTATTGGCTGTTATTGATCTCGAAATTTTAGATTTTTCGTGACTTTCTTCGGATTCGATAATATCCAAAATAGTTAAAATAGAATCGTCTATTACGCCTTTATTGGTTAAATAATCGTCGCCTGAAATAACGCCGCCGATCTTGTTTTTTTGCAAAGTTTTCCATCTGCTCGATACCAAAATAAGGTTTTTGTCTGTTTTGCCAATTTGGTCTAACAGGATCTGGATAGCCTTGTCGGTATCGCCGTTGGAGATGTAGTTCCGGCATTGTTCGAGTATGGAAGGGTTTGCTTTCATATTTGGTTGTTTTTAACAAAGCCGACAGCATACGGGAAAAGTAGGCTGCCGGCTATACTTAATAGAATTAGTTATTTGGGTTAACTCTTTCACAAAAACCAGCTTTTAAGCATGCAAAAACGATTGTGCATGGTGTTTGATAACCATTTAATATGCATGTGCATCCCCCGAATTCACGGCAGCTGTTTTCGTCAAGTTTTTCAACAAATTCTTTGTAAACCATTGAGGTTGTTGTAACCTGTGTTCCATCTTTTTGTGGGTTATCATACTTCACAAAATTGCGATAGCAGACACGACTTATGCTCCACCTATTGTTGCAAAAATCAGCACGGATGTTGCATCACCGCCTCCTCACTTCACTCGGCGCCGTACCAAATACCTCCTGGAATACCCTGGAAAAATAATTGGGACTGCTGAAACCCGTGGCGAAACATACTTCCGTTACGTTCATGTCGGTATTCAGCAATAATTCTCTGGCTTTGTTGAGGCGGACGGAGCGAATGAATCCCGTGGCGGATTCGCCGGTCAGGGCTTTGATTTTCCGGAACAGGTTCGACCGGCTCATGTTTAACAGGGCGCAGAGCTTAGGCATATCAAAATCTTCGTCGCTTATATTGGATTCGATGATGTGCAATATTTTTTGCAAAAAACGATCATTCAGGCTAAGGGGCGTTATGGAATTTTCCGGTTGTTGTTGCCCCAAAGCCTGATAGTGCTCCTGAAGTTGCCGGCGCAATGCAACCAGCTTTTTGAGTTGTAACTGCAACTCCTCCTGGTTGAAGGGCTTGGACAAATAGACATCAGCGCCATAGGTCAAGCCGGCTATTTTAGCTTCGTGATCGGCCTTTGCGGTCAACAGTACAATGGGAATATGGCTGCTGCGGTCGTCAGATTTTAATGCTTTGCACAACTCAAAGCCGGTTTTTACCGGCATCATGACGTCGCTGACAATAATATCAGGTATATATTCCAACGCTTTGTCGATGCCTTCCTGGCCGTTGCGGGCTGTCAATACCTGGTAGGACTCGGCAAGCACAGCCGACAGGTAAGTCATAACGTCGGCGTTGTCTTCTACCAATAAAACGGTATCCCGCTCGCCGGGCAGCGGCACTTGTAATTCAGGCAGGGGCGTGGCAAATGCTTCAACCGGGGAACTCAGCAGGGGCGTACTGGCAGGAGATGCCCCCCGGCTAATGGGCAATTGAATGCAAAAGCCGGCGCCTTTGCCCGGAGGACTTTCGACGGAAATACTACCTCCCAAAAGTCTGACCAATTCTTTGACCAATGCCAGCCCAATGCCCGATCCGTCGTACCTGCTGCCGGTATCCTCCACCTGGTAAAACCGATCAAAAATATGGGGCAGGTGCTCCCGCGGTATGCCCGGGCCGGTATCCGTAACCCGAATGACTATTTCAGGGCCTGCTTTATGTACCGCTACTTCAATTTCACCGCCGGCCGGCGTGAATTTGATGGCATTGGAGAGCAGGTTGGACATTATATTTTGCAGTTTTTCCGGGTCATAGTCGACATCCTCATCTGAAAAATCAGCACAGAAAGTCAACAGTATATCTTTGCTGTCTGTGTAGGAATGAAAAGACTCCGTCAGGTAGTGGAGGTAGGCAACGATATCGCCCCTTATCATTTTTACAGGCAGATGGCCAGATTCTAATTTCGACAAATCGAGCATTTGGTTGACGAGCTTGAGCAGCAACTGGCCGTTGCGCTGTATGAGCCGAAGGCCTTCGTTGAGCCAATTGCCGGGGTCTTTGCGCACCTGTTCTTCCATGCCGAGAATGAGGGTCAGCGGTGTCCGGAACTCGTGGGTGATATTGGCGTAAAGGCGGTTTTTAGCCAGGTCGAGTTCCTGCAGGCGAATCGCTTCCGCCTTTGTGCGCTGGCGTTGGAGTTCGTACCGTCGGATGAACAGTAGGGCAGCACCTGCGGTTATGATGTAAAGCAAATAAGCCCCCCAGGTACGGCTCCAGTGAGGGCGTATGCGCAAAGCAATGGTTTTTCCGTTCCAGTCATAGCCATCTTCGGAGCTTTCGACGCTTAATTGATAAGAACCGGGGTCGAGATTGGTAAATGTGACCTCTCTTTTTGAGCCTATATATTGCCAGTCGCGTTGAAAAGGCACGAGGCGGTAACGGAATATTTGTTTTTCAGGGTTGATGAAATTCAACACGCTGAATTGAAAGGTCAGTATTTTTTGATCATAGCGCAATTCGAGCTGGTCGGTTTTATAAATCGGCACGGTTAATACTGCATCCTTATTGTTGATGCTGATAGATTGATTCAATATTTTAAAATCTGTGAAAAAAAACGGCTTTGCCTGCTTTTTTTTCTGCATAAAAACTTGGGGTTGAAATCCTACCAATCCCGTGCGGCCACCCATGATAACCAAACCTGTGGTGGAAAATAAGCCGGCATTGGGCCTGAACCGGTCTGTAGGGAGGCCGTCTTTTTTTGAAAAATGAAAAAAACGACCGCTTTCCCGATCGTATTTGCTTAAGCCCTCGTGGGCGCCGCCTACCCAGATATTCCCCTGCGGATCTTCCACCAGTGTACTGATTTCGTTTCCAGGAAGGCCGTCGGCTTTAAAATACCACTGCCAGTCCCTGCTTTCGGGGTTGTAGCGGTTGAGGCCTGCATCGGTGCCTATCCACATGTGGCCATCAGCGCTTTCGAGCAGACAAGTAACCACGTCGCTGCTGATGGAGGTACGCTTGCCGGGTTGGTGCAGGAAATGTTCAAAAAATAATACGGGATGGTCAAAAGGTTTGGACAATTCCGCCTGGGAAAGCCGGCTCAGCCCTCCCATCGAGGCGATCCACAAATTGCCCTTGCGATCGGTGAGCAGGTGAAGGTTCGTATTTGCAGATGGATTTTGCAGGTTTTTTTCGTCGTTGTGGAATTTCCGGATCCGCCCTGTCGCCGGATTAAAACGGTTGAGGCTGCCGTCGGCGGCAATCCAGACAAAACCCTGTCGGTCCCTGGCAAAACTGGTCAATCGGTGGCCTTTTACCGTAAAGGGATCATCGCCTTCGCCGATTTGACTTTTTGCATAGTGTTTTTTTTGTGTAAAATGCCTGGCATCTAAAATATAAAAACCATTACCTGAAAAGCCCGCATAGATTTCGGCTGTATTTTTATCATAAAAAAGAGCAGTAAAATTTCCAGGCATAATTAATTGAGGAGCACCCTTGAAAGGATAGCGATAAATGCCTTTTTGGGTAGCGAACCAAAGTGCTTCATCCACTTCCAGAACGGCGTTGATGCCTTCTGCTTCGGTGATCTGACCAAACGATTCCCTGATGGGTTGGAAAACCGGATGGTTGAATTTGCCGGCTGATGTATTCAGGATACTGATACCGTTGTTGGTGCCCAGCCAGATGTTATTTTCCCGGTCTTTAACCACAATATTTACCGGGCCGTCTTTTATGGAAAAAGGATTATCCGCATTGTGAAGAAAGCGCTCGCAATCATTATTCTCCACATCAAACAGCAACAAGCCGGCGTTGGTGCCCAGCCATAATTTGTCATCTTCGCCTTCCAGCATATCGAGGATGTAATCGTAGTTTTTATTTTTATTGGGAAAACGATAGGAGAAATAATACTTTTCAAAATGCTTTTTGTCGGCATCCCAGCGATTGAGTCCATTGGCGGTACCCAGCCAGATGTTGCCTTTTTTATCTTCAAAAATATCTGTGACAAACCCGTCGCTCAGGCTATTATCATGGCCTGCAACAAACGGAAAATATTCAAAGGATTTTCTTTCGGGATCAAACCGGCAAACGCCTTTGTTGGTACCTATCCAGAGGTGGCCTTGTTTATCGAGTTTCAGTCGCCCGGTAATGGTGCTGCCCATCAGCAATCCCGGTTTTTCTTTGTCTTCTTTCCAGGTTTTGATTGTATCTATTAGATCAAAATGATTAAAGCCGCGTCCGGCCGTTGCAATCCAGAGGCCTCCTTTGCCATCGGGTTCGATAGCGAACAACTTATCCATGCTGATGCGGTTGGGCTGTTTTTCGTCGGCCCTGAAATGGACGAATTGCTCTTTGTCCCTGTCAAAACAATTGAGCCCCCCGGTATAGGTGGCCACCCACAAATTGCCGTTTGGGTCTTCCCAGAATGCGCGGGGACTGATATGGTTGGAGCTGATGCTCAAGGTATCTCCGGGCAGGTTGTAGAATTGTACGCATTCGTAACCGTCAAACCGGTTGAGACCATAAGGCGTACCTATCCACACAAAGCCGTAGCGATCCTGATAGATGTCCGTAATTTGCAGGCTGGAAAGTCTTTGTTCTGCTCCGATAGGGATAAAAACAGGTTGCCCGCTTATGCTAAGCGGGATAAGGCCTGCAAACAGGTAAAGGGCAAGAACCGCTAGTTTTTGCACACTGGGTAATTTAGCGGAGATAAATGTAAAGAATAGAACAGAGACTTTTCATAAGAATGCACCGGAAAGACCTGGCTTTTCGACCCATCCCGGAGGCCTAATCGACTTAGAGCTTGTTTGGATTTTCGTGATTGCGCGAAAGTGAGCAATTTTTGTTTTAGAGGAGGCGCGTTTTGCAGACGTAGCCGGCAGCTACGGCGAAAAAACGCAACGAAGTATAAAACAAAATTTGCCGCTTGTAGCCAATTGACGAAAGTCCAAACAAGCTCTTAATCAATAGTTAGTGCTATATTTATTGGTTGTTTATTCAAATGGAAGATTAAAGGTGTGTTTGGGTTATGGCAAAAAAACGCAATGAAGTATTACGAGCACCCCGAGGTGGTGACGACGGTATTGACCGAAAGCGCGAAATTGGAAATGCGGAGATGGCCCGGTTTTTAATTGAACACGGCGCCGATCCCTACATGAAGGCGGGTTTTGGCGGAAATAATGCTATTGAAATCGCTCGCAATAATAACCCTTACTTCCTTTATTATTGCTTGACAACTTTCGCCGAAAAAAATCGCTTGCCGGAAACGGCTATCACCACATAAATACCCGAAGGCCAGTCTTTTACCGATACCGTTTGTCCTCTGGTAGTTTCCTGCCGATACATCTGCCTCCCCTGCGTATCGAGGATGTTGATGTCCCATTTTTCGGGGTCGTTGATTTGGATGTGAAGGGCATCGCTTGCCGGGTTGGGTGACAATTGCAATACCGGGGCGCTGCCGGAAGTAATGATTTCCTTCGATTCCACCGTCAGGTCGGCCCGGTACCTGGCCATCGAGAAAGCAAAATAAGCCGATGTATCGGTGGAAATCAGGGATGTACCGGCAAGTACGATTTTTCCGTCGGGTTGCACAACCATTGTATAGGCTTGGTCGTAGGCAAAAAGGTCGTTAAAACCGGTAGTGACAAAACCACCCATACCGGCTGAAACATCCGGCGCCCCGTCGGGCAGTAAACGCCCCAGTAGAAAAAAGGTCTCTCCCTGATCGCCTGCAGCTTCGCCCGCAAGTAGCATCTTTCCATCGGGCAGCACTTCCATAGCGTGGATAATCTCCCCGTTATTTAATGCCAGTATTATTTGGCCGTCTATACCGAAATCGGTATCCGGCATTCCATTTTGCAGGAAGCGATAGATCGTAAAACCTGACGCGGTATTTACGGACAATAAAAACCTTCCGTCGGGTAGTGATTTCAAAAACTCGAATTTGGGCGTCAGCATCACACCGTTCGTCCCGAATGTCGAATCGGGCGAACCATCATTCCGGTAACGATATGCCACATAGTTATTAGTTGGAAATAAATTCCCCGCAACCAGAATGTTCCCATCGGCTTGGAGCGTCATTCGATCGCAAATGCAAGGGTTGGTATATACTACACCGTTAACTCCGAAATCGGGATCATACTCTCCATCCGCCTCCATTCGAAAAAGGTACGAATAATAATTGCCCAGATCATCATAATTAACACCTGCACTCAGAATTCTGCCGTCGGGTTGCAAGGCGAGGCTCTTTCCGCCGCCGCCTGAATAGCTGCTAAAACTGCTGTCTGGAGTTCCATCCGGCAGCAACCTGTAGAGTAGACCTGCAGTGGACTCTCCTGTATTGTATTGCCCTCCGATGAGGATTTTACCATCGGGTTGCAGGGCAAGTGCGTGAAAGGCCCCGTTGTAGGGGTTCGAAAATTTATCTTTTGAAATAAAATCAGTGTCCGGTATGCCCTCGGGGCTGAAACGGGCCAATACGGGCCAAATGCCACGATTGCTACCTGCGGCCACAATTTTACCATCAGGTTGTACCGCCAAAGCCTCGAAACTCCCTCCGCTTTGGCCGATTCCCGTAAGCACCAATGCCCCTCCATTGAATGCAGCATCGACCCCTCCATCGGGCAGGTAGCGCGCCACGGCAAAATCTTCGGCAAGCGTAGCCGCAGCCACTAAGGCGGAATCACTCTGTACGGCAATGCGATAAAACGCCAGTTCGGTGTGCAAAACGCCCGCTGTCGCAAAACTGGAATCGGGCAATCCGGCCGGCGTAAATTTCAGGATCGCGCCCGATGCTAATTCGGAACCTACAGCGTAAAAACTTCCATCGGGAGCTTGTGTGAACCCAAAGGCATTATAAAAATCATCTGCATGGGCTTCGCCATTTGTGCCGAAAGCGCTGTCCACTGTTCCATCGGGATTAAACCGGAATAGTGAAATATAAACCCAATAACTGACACCTACCACGATTTTTCCATCCGTCTGGAGTATCAAGGTGTGTGCCGTCGTCGATTGTTGCCCCGAGTTCATCACGATGATACCATTCGTGCCGAAACTGTCGTCCGGAGTGCCATCCGCGTTCAGTCGAACGACGATCAAGTCGGTTGTGACCGGGCTGCCGGGTGTATCGTAGCTTCCAAACGCAACAATTTTTCCATCGGGTTGCACTGCAACGTCCACAGCACCTTCGTAACCCGGTCCGAAATCGAAACTCACAGTGCCGTTATTCCCAAAGGCCAGGTCTTTGGCCCCGTCCGGAAGCAGGCGGGTAACCACAAAGCCATTGAGGTTGCCCAATCTACTGCCGGATAACAGGATTTCGTCATCAGGACCGACAGCCAATCCATGGTAATATATTAAAAAATCAAGCTGGGCTTGAAACGAAGGATCGAGGTATCCGTTGGACTGGTACCTCGCTAATTCGTAACCGTACGTTTCGAGTGCAACAATTTTTCCGTTAGATTGCAGGGCCAAAGCATCCGCCGAACGGGGGCCGTCTTCGGGCAAGAGCAGGTGATTTTTGCCGTTTATACCAAAAACGGGGTCCAGTGAGCCGTCAGGAAGATAGCGTACGAGTGAGGCGCGAAATGATTCGCCTTCCAAAGATTTCCCGGCAGTGAGGATTTTCCCGTCGGGTTGTATGAGTAAGTCATGCACCTGATCGGGCGCAGGCAACGTGAGGGCTTGCCTTCCAACCGTGCCAAAGTCAGGATCGAGCAATTCCGTTTGAGCACCTGCACTGGTGGCGAACAGGAGCGCCAATACGAGTAGGGAAAATTGGGTAAAAGTCGCTTTATTCATAGTGGAGTATTTCTTTTCAAATTTGGGCGATTTATACATCCTTTGCTCCACCTATTGTTGCAAAAACATGCACTTATGTTGCTAATTCGCTACTTTTGATCAGACGAAAAACACTAACCTATGCCCTCCGGCGATTGGAAAGACATGCTCAAAGCCGTGGAAAACGGCGATTTCGAATTGGTGAAATACCACCTCAATAACGGCATTGATATCAATTACGAGCACCCCGAGGTGGTGACGACGGTGCTGATAGAAAGCGCGAAACTGGGAAATGCGGAGATGGTTCGGTTTTTAATCGAACACGGAGCTGATCCATTTATGAAGGCGGGCTTTGGCGGAAATAACGCTATTGAAATCGCTCACAATAATAAAGACGCAACATTGGTCGCTTTGCTCAATGAGATGGGTTTTAGTTTGAAAAAAGAATCTTTTTTTGATAAAATTGGGCGATGGCTGTCGCAGTTCATTTCGGCATGACAAAGTTTTGACTGCTGACTGCTGATTGCTAACCGCTAAAACCTAACCATGAAAATAGCCCTGCTAGGCTACGGAAAAATGGGCAAAGCCATCGCCGCACTGGCCGAAGCGGCCGGTGATGAAGTCGTACTGCGCATCGGCAGCGGGAATAGAGGGGAGTTAACCCCGCAGGCCCTGCAAGCCGCCGATGTAGCCATCGAGGTGAGCCGGCCCGAAACAGCCTTCGATCATATCACACTATGCCTCGAAGCCGGCGTGCCCGTGGTTTGCGGCACCACCGGTTGGCTCGACCGGCTCGAAGAGGTGGTGGCGCATTGTACCGACAAGGACGGCGCCCTGTTGTATGCCTCCAATTTCAGCATCGGGGTAAATCTGTTTTTTGCGCTTAATAAACGCCTGGCAGAGCTTATGGAGAGCCAACCACAATACGACCCGTCGATCCTCGAAATCCACCACACTCAAAAACTCGACGCGCCCAGCGGCACGGCGATCAGCCTGGCCCAGGATATCGCCGAGCGACTGCCAGACAAGGAGCCACCCATTACCTCTATCCGCGAAGGACAGGCGCCCGGCACCCATGAGGTAGTCTATCGATCAGACATAGATACCATCAGCATCCGCCACGAAGCCCACTCCCGCGAAGGTTTTGCACGCGGCGCCCTGTTGGCCGCACACTGGATAGTAGGCAAAAAAGGATTTTTCAGCATGTCAGACGTTCTGGAATTATGAAACCAATACTCAAACGCGTACTCAAAGTTTTGGGCTTAGTGCTCTCGTTTTTTGCAGCTTACATCGGGGTGATCCTGGTCCACGGCACTTTGGTCGACTACCAGGCCCCACCGCAGGAAATCCTTAAGGCCGCGCAAACCGCCGCAGTCACCGAAGTCCCCGATAGTGTCCTTTCGCTGGCGATCTGGAACCTGGGCTACACCGGACTCGGCGCGGAAGCCGATTTCTTTTTCGACAACGGCAGGCACCTCAGTTCCGGCCCCCATATGGTGCGACCGCCCCGGGAGCTGACCGACAAATTCGAAGCCGGCATCGAGCAGTGGATGATGTCTACCCAGGCCGATTTTTTCTTGTTGCAGGAGGTTGACCTGGCCTCCCGCCGCAGTTATTACATCAACCAGTTTGAACGGCTGCAAGCCCAGAAGCCCGGTTTTTCGGCGTATTTCGCCGTCAACTACCTCAATCCCCGCGTGCCGCTGCCCCTGCTGGAGCCCTGGAACCCCTACGGCGCCGTCCACAGCGGATTGGCCACGTACAGCCGCTTTCAGCCCACTGAGGCTACGCGCTACCAATTGCCCGGCAGTTTCGGCTGGCCGATGAGCAATTTCCAACTCGACCGCTGCCTGGCAGTGTTCCGCTATCCGGTGAAAGGCGGAAAAGACCTCGTGGTAATCAACGTGCACAACTCCGCACACGATCGCGATGGGCGCCTGAAAAAGCAGGAAATGGCGTATTTGAAGGATTTACTCCTAAAGGAATACGAAAAAGGCAATTACGTGATCGCCGGCGGCGACTGGAACCAGTGCCCGCCGTTTTTTCGCTTCGACGGCTTTATGCCAGGCCGCACGCAAGGCTACGTACAATTGAATATCCCAGATGATTTTCTCCCTACGGACTGGCGCTGGGTCTACGACCCCACGGTGCCCACTAACCGCAAAGCCCGCAAGCCCTATAAACCCGGCGAGACGTTTGTCACGATTATCGATTTTTTCCTGATTTCGCCAAATGTAAAAGTCCGCGAGGTAAAGTGTATGGATCTGCAGTTTCAGTTCTCCGACCACCAACCGGTGTGGATGGAAGTGGAGTTAGTGACGGCGGGGAACTGACTCAGGGGGTGACGGCGGGGAACTGACTCAGGGGGTGACGGCGGGGGACAGACTCAGTTGGTGACGGCAGCGGACGGACTCAGGGGGTGACGGCGGGGGACAGACTCAGTTGGTGACGGCAGCGGACGGACTCAGGGGGTGACGACGTGAGAGAGGCTCCGTGGTCGTCACCCCCTCCGGCGCTCCGTAGCCGTCACCCCCACTGATGCTCCTAAGTCGTCACCTCCTCAGATGTTCCGTGGTCGTCACCCCCTAAGGCGCTCCGTGGACGTCACCCCCTCAGGCGCTCCGTAGCCGTCACCCCCACTGATGCTCCTAAGTCGTCACCTCCTCAGATGTTCCGTGGTCGTCACCCCCTCAGGCGCTCCGTGGCCGTCACCTTGTCACCTACAAGATTCCGAATCACCGTGCGCAGCACCAGGGAGCCGATGATAATCAGCCCGCCGATGAGGGCCCAGGAAGAAGGCCTTTCGCCGTAACCCAGGAACACCCACACCGGATTGAGGATCGGTTCCAGGAAGGCGATCAGTGCGCTTTCAATGGCGAGCGTGCGTTTGAGTCCGTAAGTAAACAGGGCGTAGCCCAGGCCAATCTGGATAAAACCCAGGAAAAGCAGCATACCCCATTGGTCGAAAGTGGGGGTAGGGGAGTCGAGGTAACTGGGCAGGCCTACCAGAATCACCAGGATATTGCCCCAAAAAATGGCCGTTTCATTGAGCTCCGGTTTATTGAATCGCTGGCCGAGCATCACCACCGCCAGAAAAACCCCGGTACCCAGCGCAAGGATATTGCCCGTCATATTGCCCACTTCGAGGTCGCCAAACATAAAAAACGACATCCCCACCAGGCAAGCCACGATGGCTATGATATTGATGCGCTCTATTTTTAATTTAAATAAAATTGGCTCCAGCAACAGAATGTAAATTGGCGCGGTGTATTGCAGGAAGATGGCGTTGGCAGCGGTGGTGAGTTTGGTAGAAGTTACAAAGCACACAAGTAGTGCCGTATAACTAAGGCTGACGATAATACTAGCTTTGGTAAATTGAAAAAGTCTTTTTCGCGCCAAAAAACCAAAGACGATGGCCGCACAAGCCGAGCGGTAGCACAAAATCGTAAACGCATCAAACGGCAGCAATTTGATGAACAAGCCCCCCGTGCTCCACAGGATGGCCGCCACGGTGACGGCTATCACGCCGTTGCGGTGTTCTGCCGGGTTGTTGTGCATGGTTGGTTCTCTGTTCTGTGTTGTAGGTTGTAAGTTGTAAGTTCACCTACGACTTACAACCTACAACCTATAACAAGCCCCCTCCATCAATTCTTCCCGGCTTTTTTAACCGGCTTCGTCTTCGGATACACCAGTTTCATCTCATTGACCAAATGGCCGGCCCCGGCGAATTTATCGATAATAAACAGCAGGTAGCGGGCATCCACCATAATATTGCGGCAGATCGTGGGGTCGTAATTGAGGTCGCTCATGGTACCCTCCCAGGTGCGGTCGAAATTGAGGCCGATGAGGTTGCCCCAGGCGTCGACTGCGGGACTGCCTGAGTTGCCGCCGGTAGTGTGGTTGGAGCCGATGAAACACACTGGCATCTCTCCGTTCACGCCGTAAATACCATAGTCTTTGGCGGCGTGCAATTCGCGCAGGCGCTGCGGCACGTCGTATTCATAATCGCCGGGTTTGTATTTCTCCATCACGCCGTCGAGCGTGGTCATATAGCTGTAATTCACCGCATCGCGGGCTTCGTAGCCTTCGGCTTTGCCGTAGGTGACGCGCAGGGTGCTGTTGGCGTCGGGATAAAAGCGTTTTTCTGTAAATACGTCCATTTGCGCCTGCATATACTTGCGCTCCAGCAGGTCGAGTTCGGTGCGAACGACGTTGTATTCGGGGAGCACCTTTTGCTCGTTGTTTGTGATAATGCTGCGGCAGAGGGTATAGCCGTAATCTGCTTTTAGTTTGGTAATAAAAGTCTCGGTATCTGCAAGTGCGGCCAGCATCGCGTCCTTGTCGTCGAGCATCGACTTGGCGAAAACCGTAGCGGCAAAGATCTCATAGTCCTTGCCCGCAAAACCGATTTGCTCTACGGCATACGGATCGAGATGGTCCACCGCCACTTTGTTGAAATACTCCTCCATCAATGCCGCCATCACTTTTTTGTCAATTTCGGGGCGGTAGTCGGCGTAGAAGTTTTCCAGGTAGCTCGTGATTTGGGCTTTGCGGGCGTCAAAACCGGTGGCGCCGTTGTTGTCGTAAATCGTTACAAAGCGCGACAGCGTGCTTACCAGTTGAAACAGTTCGATATTAGCGCCCAGTTCGCCTACATAATCGCGTGTTTTGGCGTAGGGCAAAATTTTGTCGGAGAGCTTCTTGTAGTCGGCCAGTAGCATGCCGTAGGATTGCTTCCAGGCGGGATTGCCGTCTACGCGGCGCTGAAAATCCGCTTCCAGTTTCTGTTTTTTGGCGATGCCGCCTGTGCGATTTACGCCTTGACTTTCGCCGATCCATTTTTTCCAGGAGTTGGCAATACGGGATTGTTTTGAAGTATATTGGATTTTCACCTCCGTGCTGTTGCGCATGGCCTCGTTGATCACCGCCAGCGACTTATCGCGCATACCGATGCGGATGGGGTTCAGCACATTCACCATATTGTCGACGGCTACTGCGGGCAGGTATTCGTCGGTGCGGCCCGGAAAGCCGAAGACCATCGTGAAATCGCCAGCGGCCACGCCGTCCATGGAGATCGGCAGGAAGTGGCGGGGTTTGAAGGGCACATTATCCGCCGAATACTCGGCCGGTTTGTTATCAGGGCTTGCATAGATGCGGAACAGCGAAAAGTCGGCGGAATGGCGCGGCCACACCCAGTTGTCGGTATCGTGGCCGAAGCTGCCGATAGAAGAAGGCGGCGCGCCCACCAGTCGGATGTCGCGGTAAGTTTCGGTCACAAAAAGGAAAAACTGGTTGCCCTTATAGAAGGGGCGCACCATCACATCCTGGTAAGTCTCCTTTACAGCGCCCGTGCGGATCGCATTCAGGTTTTTATCGATGGCCGATTGGCGTTCTTTTTCCGACATATCGGCTGTAACGCCCTGCAACACCTGGGTTGTCACGTCTTCCATGCGCACGATGAAGGTCACAAACAAGCCGGGATTCGCAATCTCCTCGGCCCGGTTTTTGGCCCAAAAGCCGTTGTCGATATAATTTTTTTCTACTGAACTATGCGATTGGATATACCCCACGCCGCAGTGGTGGTTGGTGAGTACGAGTCCCTGGTCAGAAATCACCTCGCCGGTACAGCCGCCGCCGAAGCTCACAATGGCGTCTTTGAGGCTGCCTTTATTCACGCTGTAGATGTCTTCGGCATTCATCTTCATGCCCATCGACTTCATCTCGGCTTCGTTGAGCTGCTTGAGGAACAGCGGTAGCCACATGCCTTCGCCGGCCCTGGCCTGTACCAGTACTGCCAGCAGTAGAAAACTGACTAACAATTTCTTCATCGGATGATAGATTTTATTTGGAAAAAGGATTTTCGCGGCTAAGATAGTAATAAGGTGATAACTGGGAAACTCCAGGGGTGGTGACAAGGTGACGACTGGGGAACTCCAGGGGTGGTGACGATTTGGGAACTCGTGACGGCCTGTAATGAGAACATCTTCAGCTGTTACCACCCAGGGCGCGTCTCAGCCGTCACCACCTGAGGCGCTCCCGGGCCGTCACCCTGTCACCAATAAAAAGCGCCATCTGTCCCCTCGAGGTTGGACGATGGCGCCTCCGCTATTGGAAAAATCTGTTGAAGATTCGCTTCTATGTGTCAGACCCGGTGTGTGGGTGAAATGCTGCTTTGGTTTGTGAAATTTTTTTATGTTTTTGTTGTTGGGATGGGTAAGAGTTTTGTTTTCAGTGGGTTATAGTTGAGAACGCCAAATGATTTCGGCCACGCGTCAATTAACAAACAATATGTTTTTTTATTTTACGACAATTAATATCTTTACAAGCAGCACGCAAGATAATTTAGATCTGTATAACCGCCTCTCATCATAAAAATAAAACCTCCAATGAAATTCGAATGGGACGAAAACAAGAACAAACGCAACCGTCAAAAGCACGGTATCGGCTTTGAAGATGCCAAGGAAGTGTTTAAGGATGAAAAACGAGTGGAATACCAAGACCTGAGACATGATTATGGAGAAGATCGCTGGAAAACGATTGGACAAGTAGTAGGGATCATTCTATCGGTGATGTATACCATGCGACAAACGACACAATCAGACTGATTTCTGCAAGGCGAGCCAGCCGGAATGAACGGGAGGAGTACGAAAACCAGTAAAATTGCTTATATTTGAATCTTATAGAAGGCTGAAGAACGCGTATCATATGACTGCACAAATAATCAACCAAAAAAAGGCAATAGAACTCCTGAAAAATGGCGAGCAACTGTCCGCCTACCAGGTGCGGTTCGACGAGGAGATGGTCGAAGCTCTGGATGCCTTGTTGTTGCGCAAAAACGGGATTTCTTTGCCCGATGATCTGGTATACTACGACGACAGTGATACTGATTTTGAAGACGATGCCGACTTGACCTCCGCAGATCTTTCAAATGGCCGGCTTATACGGATTTTGAAAGCTGAGATCCCGGTTGATAACGAAGTAGCCGATTGGGTACAAAAGCGCCATATCAATATCAATGCCCTGCTCGCTAACCTAATGACTGACTTTTATAGGAATTGGAAGACGACGCAATCCAAATAACTAAACTTTAGGGATGGAACGTGTTTTTATTTACCACAGAGTTAAACGGAGTTTCACAGAGTTCCACAGAGTCAAGATAACACTCTGTGTCACTCCGTTTTACTCCGTTTAACTCTGTGGTAAAAAAATTCGTAGCAGGAAGCACCCTGTTAAAGTTAATACATCACAGATTTTTAAATAACAGTTGCATATATTCCACTTTTTGCCTAACTATGCACCGTGATAGGATAAACAGTAGCTTTTTAATATAAAAGCTTTAACGATATAATCATAGGGATGACTTTTGAAGCCCTTCCCGCACTATGCAGGGAGGGCTTTTTTAATGCTGCTAACCCATGCGAATAAGTCTTGTTATTGCCATGTTTATTGGCTTCTACGGCTTCCTGGCCGCCCAGTCTTCCTCCGATCTCAGACCGCTACACGACGCCGCTACGCCCACCTGGGCCCGGCTGATGTACACCGATAACCCGAATGTGTGGGAGGTGGACAGCGCGTTTCAAGCCTATTACCGGCAGCATGCTTTTGAGAAAAACTCGCATACGCAGTACTACAAGCGCTGGCGAAGACAGGTGGATGCTTACGTGCAGGCCGATGGCCACATCGCCCGGCCTGAAATAGCATCACTGCAAGCCGCCGAACGGCAATATTTGCAACAACGCCAGGAAACGGAGGCGAAAAACCTGACGCCACCTTGGACCTGCATCGGCCCATTTGATACCTATAATACCGAAAGCAACCAGATCAGGGTTTCCTGGCAGGCGAATGTGTACTGCGTCGACCAATCGCCCTCGCATCCCGATATCGTGTATTGCGGCACGGAAAGCGGAGGTGTTTTTAAAACTACAGATAAAGGACTCAACTGGCAGCCGGCCTCGCACCAAACGCTGATGACGACGGTGCGCGCGATTAAGGTACACCCCTCAAACCCCGATATCGTGTACGCCGGCGACGGCCGAAAGGTGTATATGACGGTGGACGGCGGGGCCAACTGGGCGGTGCTGCTCGACCAAAGCAGCCTGGATGTGAACGATATTGCCATACGGCCCGATTCTACCGATGTGATCATGCTGGCCGGCGGCAAAGGGCTGTACCGCAGTGTGGACGGCGGCGCTAACTGGACGCAGCTCTATACGCAGGTGTGTTGGGATATTGAAATCAAACCCGACGACCCGCAGACGGTTTATATTTTAAAATCAAACCCCACTGCTAAACGCACCGAATTTTTCAAATCTACAGACGGCGGGGCTACCTTCAGCATCCGCGAAAACGGCTGGTACAGCTCCGACAACGCCGACCGCCGCGAAGACGGCGCCCGCATGACGGTGACGCCCGCCGATCCCAATGTGGTGTACGTGGTGCTGATCGGCAACTCTAAACCCGGCGACAACGGTTTTATCGGCATCTACCGCAGCAACGACGCCGGTGAAAGCTGGCTGCTGCCCAACTTGCCGGTGGGCGGGCCTTATACGTCGAGCCACCCCAACCTGATGACTCTCAACAATACGAACACCCTCTACCAGGGCTATTATAACCTCGGCATCGCCGCATCCCATACCAACGCCAACCACCTGCTCATCGGCGGGCTCAACCTATGGCGCAGCACCGACGGGGCCCAGACATTCACCCCGCTGGGCGGCTACCAGGGCAATGTGGGCTGGATTCACCCCGACCAACAAGAAATAGAGATCAACGGCGATGACCAATGGGTGGTCAACGACGGAGGCATCAACTATTCCGCCGACTTGTTCGCCAACCACGAATCGCGCAAATACGGCCTCACCGCTTCGGATTTCTGGGGTTTTGGCAGCGGCTGGAACGAAGACCTGCTGGTGGGCGGCCGCTACCACAACGGTAATACGGCCTACCGCCCCAGCTTTGAAGAAGGGCGGTTCCTACGACTCGGCGGCGCCGAAGCCGCTACGGGGTATGTCAGTCCCGGAGAGGCGCAGACTTCCTATTTCTCGGATATCAGTTCCAAGTTGATCCCTTA
This sequence comes from Saprospiraceae bacterium, assembly GCA_016787505.1. GTDB lineage: Bacteria > Bacteroidota > Bacteroidia > Chitinophagales > Saprospiraceae > JABWBR01. Next base: position 26,879 of record JAEUUQ010000504.1, read on the forward strand.
CGAATTGTCGGGCGACGTGATCAACGCGCCTTCGCTGTCGCTGTATCCCAACGAAAGCTATTACGCGGCGCATACCAGCGAGCTGGAATTCCACCCCAATTGCTACAACACGATTTATATCGGCAGAGAAAACAAACTCTGGCGCAGCGACGACGGCGGACAGCGATACGACCTGGTCAGGGAATTCGGCGACAACCCCGATGCGCCATTGCTGCACTTCGACATAGCCCGCAGCAATCCGCAGGTGATCTACGTGTACCAGCGCTCCTCGTTTTACGGGGCCACGCTGTGGCGCAGCGCCGACGGCGGGGCAAACTGGGAGCAAAAAACTTTCCCCGCCGCCAACTCGCAGCGCGCCGGCACCATGACACTCAGCGCCGAGGACGAAAATACGCTGTGGGTCACCTTCAGCCACCAAAATAACGACGGCGCCAAGATTTTCAAAACCACCGACGGCGGTGCTAACTGGGAAAACCTCACTACGCCTGTTCTCAACGGACAAGCCACGCGCTACGTCTTCCACCAGTCGGGCGCCGACGGACTCGTCTACCTGGCCACCAATTTCGCCGTGTATTACCGCGACGATACGATGAGCGACTGGGAGCTATACAGCGAGGGGTTGCCCTACAAAGCAGAGGCGAATATCATCAGGCCCTTTTATAAAGAAGGAAAGCTGCGTATGGCCACCTACGGCCACGGTGTATGGGAAACCGAGATGGCCGCCGCTTCGCGTCCTCTTGCACAACCCACAGTCGACAAATTTATCAGCTACTGTATCCGCGATACTTTTTATTTCGACGATTATTCCGTGTTGCACCACAACGGGGCGAGCTGGGAGTGGGAATTCCCCGGCGCTTCGTATGTGAGTGATTACAACGCCCGCAATCCCAAAGTGACCTACGACATCCCCGGTAGCTACGATGTCACCCTGCGCATCACCGACGGCAACGGCAACAGCAGCGAAAAAAGCATTAGCGGCATGGTAACCGTCACCAACGGCTGCGACCCGGAGACCGTCCCCGGTTTCGCCCTCAAATGCATCGCCCCTGGCGACTACGCCCAGACGCCCGTCTTCGGACAGACCGTCGACGCGCTCACCATCAGCGCCTGGGTCAAACCCGACGGCATGCAACCCGAATACACCGGCATCGTGATGAACGAACTACCGGCAGGTTTTAATTTCAAAACAAACAACCGCCTGGGATATCACTGGCCGGGCGGCGGGCAATGGTGGTGGGACAGCGGACTGGCGGTCCCTCCCGGCGAATGGTCGCACGTAGCCTTCGTCTACAACGGCCAATCCATCACCATTTACGTCAACGGCATCGCCTCCACGCAAAACATCAACCTGCCGCCGGTACTGCTCAGCGCCTTCAAAATAGGCAGTTACAACGGCTGGAACGATCGCAACTACAAAGGCCTGATGGACGAGGTCTGCATCTGGGACCGCGCCCTTTCGCAGGATGAAATCCGCCTGCTGCGCCACCTCACCAAAGTCCCGGCCACCGACCCCAACCTCATCGCCTACTACCAATTCAACGAAACAGACGGTTACGTACTCGATCGTTCGGGCACGCGCCACGCCTCCCTGCGCAGCGGCGCCATACGCGAGACCAGCACCGCCCCGTTTGGCGGCGGCGTGGCAGCCGGCTTGGACATCGAAGGCGAGGGTAGCTATGAATTTCCGGGTAGCGGCATTGCCATCAGCGCCGGCGTCGGTTTGACCCCAAACGGACAGGTAATCGCCACGCGCATAAACCTCGCGCCCGATACCGCGCCCGATTTCGGCGGCCTGAGCCCGGCCTACTGGGTCATCAACAACTACGGAACCAATGACGTCTTCGACGGCATTACCGCCGTAGAATTCGACTCCATCGGAGATATCAGCGCTGCACAGGCGCAGCAGCCCGAGGCTTTCCTGCTCTTCCAGCGCAGCGACAACGCCGACGGGGATACGTGGGAGATCATCGGGCAAGCCCATGATGCTATACAGGGTACGCCCGGCAGCGCCGCCTTCGGCGCCGAAGGCGAGATCTACCGCTTTGGGCAGTTTATCGTAGCCCGGGATACGGCCGTATTTACCTCGGTCCCCTCGTTAGAATACCTGCCTGCGGCGTTTATTGTGTATCCCAATCCGGGTGCGGCGGGCGGCAACTTGTATATACGCACGGAAAGCGAAGAGGCGTATGTTTTTACCTTATACGACGGACAAGGCAAGCAGGTGTGGAAGGGAAGTTTGCGGGGGAGCGCGGCGGTGGCTTTGCCGGGGCTGGCAGCGGGAGTTTATGGCTATAGCATCGAGACGCCGACGCGGATGTATAGGGGGAAATGGGTGAGGCAGTAGATGGAAACTACAATCAACGGTTATTATTCCTTCATAAAATTGTCATTATTTTTTGTCTGGTATGAAGTTCGAAAATCATTACAAAATACCCATAATAGGGTATTGATTCGTATAGCATTAAACGACGAAATTTGTATTCGTAACACTCGTTCAATACGTTTAGTAGATCAAATATCAATATTATAAGATATTATTCTGCTTTTGCACAAGTGCCCAAATCGAAAACAATACTTTCCGTACCTGAAGTTTTACGCATAAGAATACATACGAAATAGCCGATGGTTTATTAGTTTACGCAAAAAGTGTCTTCCCAATAATAGATCAAATAGCCATGAAATTACGCCCAATTAGCCTAATCCTGCCATTTGTATTATTTGTAGTTAGCTTATCTTTCGGCCAGCTTATCGGAAGTAGCGAAAACGGCCAGTCTACGCCTAAAGAAGTTAAAACTTCTGAAATTACATCCGGTGGAATTAGCGCTGATGTAAACCTTTTTACCGGCACGCTCAACGCCTCATATTCACTAGGTACTGTGAGTACGCCTACCGGATTGAGTTTTGAGGTCACTTCGTCGTATAATTCCACTTTTGCTACGGGCGATAACCTCCCACATTTATCCGGAATTCCCTATGGAGAGGGGTGGGAAATAAACCTTCCTACTATTTCTGTCAGTGTAGATGATTACAATAAATACACGCTGGAGGAAAAAAATTGGATTATCAGGAGTTTCGGGCAGCGGCACCGTAGTCGTTGCGCAGGAAAACCTGGAGAATATCATTCCGGCAGAAAAAAATATCCGAGTAGAATTTGGCGGTATGCAGGACAAAACCGCACATCTCGATGAACTCATCCTGGGAACGCGAAATCCGGGCGGCACGCTCAGCGTCGATCTCGACCCGGCTACCGTGCTACAAAGCTACCCGGGGTTGAGCGGCACGCTAAATACCGCCCAACTGATTTTCAACTATGCGGCGCCCCAGCAAATGGCTACAGCCGTGCGCCAG
>JAEUUQ010000530.1 GCA_016787505.1 Saprospiraceae bacterium
GCTGACGCCTGAAAGGGAGTTTGACTTTGACCATAGTAATTGATGATTTCGCAACCACAAATTACTTGGCCAGTTCCCATTTTTCACCCGATTGTCAATTTTTTAAAAATCCGCTTTTGGATTTCAAAACATACTCTTAATCAACCCCTGTTCCTATGAAAAATCTACTTTTTCCCCTTTGTTTTTTGTTGTGTATGTATTCCTTTAGCGCGTATGGGCAGTATACGACGCGGTTATATGCAGGCCTTAATTCCTCGATCCTGACAAATGCGCAAGATGAGCCGCAAAGCGGACTTGGCGGCGGAAATAATGATTATAAATCACAAGAGCGGTCGGGTATAGGCGGCGAGTTGGGGATAGCCATGGATGTTCCCGTTTCCGGCCGGCTTACCATTATCTGGGGCGCGGATATACTGGCTACCCGCAGCAGTTTTTATCAAGAGTCCAGTTTCTGGATTTTGTATTGCGGCACGGTCGACAGGCAGATGGGCAGGGTACGCCTGGGCAAAATTGATTTGTCGCTGCCGCTCCGACTTGGCATCAACACCTGGCGGAACATACGTGTGGAGCCGGAAATCCGCTATAATATCCAATTGGTCAATTTCAGCCGCTGGAATTACCACGACATTGTCTATTGTGTGCATAACAGCGACCCTATGGGACAGCCCTATATTCCGCTGGCGACGCCCGTAGAAAAAGACGGACAAATCGATTATGAGCTGAAAAAACAAGGCACGCTCAGCGCCGGCTTGTTTGTATTTATCCCGATCAGTCAGCGCTGGGGAGTTCACGCCGGCGCCCGCCAGTTGCTGACCAAGATGCACGAATATCCCGCTTTTAGATCACTGCAGCTGGCACTGAGGGTTGCATACCGGCTATAGGAGCCAATTCTAAAGCCGTCACCCTGTCACCCTGTCACCTTGTCACCTTGTCACCTTGTCACCTTGTCACCTTGTCACCATCGTGGCGGTGAACGGAAAACGTTCACCCTACGTGGTATACAACAACTCGTAATATTCCTCCAGCATACGTTTCACGGCAAAATAGTCCTTCGTAGAGAGGATACTTTGGCGCATCATCTCCGTCCATTTGGGGCGGTTATCGTAATACGTGGGGAGCACCTCATTCAGCAGGCAATTATAGAGGGCGTCGCGGTCGTGGGCGTCGTGGATGGTTTCGTCGGGATGTTCGAAGGCGTCGCCGAATTGCCAGCCGTTGACGCCGTGCTGGCAGGCTTCGGGCCACCATCCGTCGAGGATGCTCACGTTGAGTACGCCGTTCATCGAAGCCTTCATACCCGAGGTGCCGCTGGCTTCTTTGGGGCGTCGCGGATTATTAAGCCACACGTCGGAGCCGCGGGTGAGTTGTGCGCCGATCGTCATATCGTAATTTTCGAGGAACACCACCGAATTGGGGTAACGCCGGGCCATCGCCACGAGGTTGGCGGCAATGCCTTTGCCGGTATCGTCGAGCGGGTGGGCGCGGCCCGAGAAGACCACCTGTACCTTTTGCTCGCGCAGCAGGGGATCGATAATATCAGGTTTGCTAAATATCAGGTCGCTGCGCTTGTAAGGCACCGCGCGGCGCGAGAAGCCGATGATCAGGTTCTCAGGGTTAAGCTGGGCGCCGGTGCGCGATTTGACAAACTCCACCAGTTGCTGTTTATTGCGCATGTGGGCTTGCCAGAGATCACCGCCGGCTTCAGCGGTTTGAATCATAGCGGGGTCCACCCAGGTGGGGCGGTGGATGGCGTTGGTGATGGCTACGATTTTGGAGCGGCCTTTCACCTTTTTCCACATCTCGTTGGCGGTCACGCCGTGCAGTTGGGCCACTGCGTTTGACATGCGGGAGAGGCGCAGTGCGCCAACGGTCATATTAAACGGATCGCCGCCCAGTTTTTTGAGTTGCGCAGCGCTCATATTGAGGTTGGCGCCCATATAGAGTAACCTGTCGATGGGGTGCGATTCGTTGCCTTGCACCACGGGCGTATGGGTAGTAAAAACTATTTGCTTGCGGCTTGCGGCCCAGGCATCGTCGAAGCTGTGGCCTTTTTCCATTTTTTCGCGCATAAGCTCGAAGCCGGCAAACAGTGCATGGCCTTCGTTGAAGTGGTACACGTCGATATCGAGGCCCAGGGCGCGCAGGGCGCGCACGCCGCCGATGCCGAGTACCATCTCCTGTGCGATGCGTTCTTCGCCAAACCAGCCGTATAGCTGGCCGCTGATCCAGCCGTCGGCTTCCTGCTGGCCTTCGATGTCGGTATCGAGGAGGTACAGCGTAGCATTGCCGAAGCAGGTCATTTTCCACACTTTGCAGCGCACCTCCCGGCGGCGGATCTCCACGCTGACCACCACGCCGGTATCTTCCAATAGTTGCTCGTAGTCGTAGTTGTGGTAAGTATCGTAGGGCTGGCCGTCTTCACCGATAAGCTGGTCGGTATATCCCTGTTTCCATTTTATTCCGATGCCTACGATAGGATATTGGTGGTCATGAGCGCCCTTGAGGTAGTCGCCGGCCAATATGCCGAGTCCGCCGGCATAAGCTTTGAAAGAAGTATCCAGGCCGTATTCCATACAGAAATAAGCCACGCGGGGTAAGGAAGTATTTGTAGCCATACTAGATTGTTATTTGCGGCTCTAAAAATAGAGGCTTTGTGGTAAATGGTCACTTTTTATTTACCATAAAAAAATATACAGGTACGCCTGCCGCCAACAGCGCCAACCCATAAACAACTGTAAGCCAACCTGTACCGATGATTGCAGCTATGGAAAACAATGTAGTAAAAACAGCCAGCAGATAGACCTGCCGGCGTTTGCCTTGCAACTGCTTGAAGTCACTTTTATGAGCCAGTACAGGCGCGGCAATAGCGCAAAAAAGATAAGGGATCAGCGATGACAGCGTAGCCAGCAGGATCATCTGCTGAAATTGCTGCTGAAGGGTTTTGGAATAATTAAAAACTACCATCACCGTAATCAATACGCTGGAGACTATCAGCGCGGTATCGGGGGCTCCCCGGCGGTTTTTGTGCCCAAACCAGCGCGGAAATAAGCCGTCAACTGCGGCTGCCCAGGGTATTTGCCCTTGCAGGAGTATCCAGCCGTTGAGCGCGCCCAGGCAGGAGATGGCGGCTGCCGCTGCAACCAGGTAATAACCTGCATTGCCCCACATTTTACCGGCGGCGAGGGCAAAAGGGGCCGACGCTTGTTCGAGTTGCCCGGGAGCAATAGCGCCAAGTACTGCGGTGCTTGCCGCCACAAATATTATAGCCGAAAAGATAGTGCCGGCGATCGTAGCGCGGGCTATGTTTTTTTCGGGATTCCGGATATCGCCGGCGGGCACGGTGGCCGATTCTATGCCCAAAAAAGACCAAAGGGTTAGCGCCGCCGTTTGCAGGGCGGCCTCGAGCCATCCCACCTGCACGTGCGCCACGCTCAGATTGGCTGCGTCAAAATGATAGAACCCCACGGTAGCCACCAGTAAAATCGGCGCCAGTCGCAGAATGGTAGTGACGAGCTGAAAATAGGAAGCCTCTTTTACCCCCCTCAGGTTGAGCCAGGTGGCAAACCACACGGAAGCAATGCAACAGCCCGCTGCAAGGGCAGGTACTTTGCCCAGCACCGGAAAAAAGGGCGTCAGACTGGCAATAAACGCCACTGCGATGGCGGCGTTGCCGCTCCACAGCGATATCCAATAACCCCAGGCTACCAGGAAACCGCTAAACGGGCCAAAAGCCTCCCTGGTGTATGCATACGGCCCGCCGGTGAGAGGCCGGCGGCGGCTCAGGGCCGCAAAGGTCAGTGCCAGCAATATAGCGCCGACAGTGGATATTCCCCACCCGATCAGGCTGTATCCTCCAAAAACCGACAATGCCGCCGGCAGCAGGAAGATGCCCGATCCGATCATATTGCCGGCTACCAGCGCCGTCGCCGGCCAAAATCCTATGCCACCCGTTGCCCGCTCTGCCATTTTCTCTTTGTTTATGCAAATATTGATAAAAATCAATAAAGGCGGTGACTCATCTTCCCAATAGCCATTTTTATTCATCCTAACTTATGCCAACTGATTTATTGCGCTAACCAAAACCATCGCATTATGATTACCCTCGATAAAAAGGCGGATTTGGTAGGCCCCGGTATCGGCACCTACGAAGAGGTAGAAAAAATATTACCTAAAAACTATCGCTCCTTGCTTAATCCTAAAGAGACGCAGCGAGCCATCATGGCTGTTAAGCGCTTCATCGAAGACCAATTGTGCGCCGAACTCAACCTGATGCCCGTCACTGTGCCGCTTATCGTGGATCGCGACAGCGGTGTCAACGACTATCTCGACCGCGACGGCTCGCGCACACCGGTAGAATTTGTGATTAACAACGACTACGGCAAAAATCCGGTCCACGCCCAGGTAGTACAAGCCGCTACCAAGTGGAAAAGGATGGCCCTCCGCGAATTCAATATGAAACCCGGCGAAGGACTGCTCACCGATATGCGCGCCATTCGCAAGGATTATTTCCTCGACCACGACCACAGCGCTTATGTGGATCAATGGGACTGGGAGCGAGCCATTACCGCCGACCAGCGCAACCTCGACTTTCTCACCGATGTGGTGCGCAAATTATGGAAGGTAATTAAAGGAGCAGAGTTGTTTATCCATCAGGAATTTCCGCAATTGAAAGACGAACGCTATCCCGACCTGCCCGAAGAACTCGTATTTATCCACGCCGAAGAGATCCTGGAGCGCTACCCCGACCTGCCGCGCAAACAACGGGAAACGGCCATCTTGCAGGATTATCCCGCTGTGTTTATCTACGGCATCGGCTGGACGCTCGACGACGGCTACCCCCACGAGATGCGCGCCCCCGACTACGACGACTGGGTAACGCCCACCGTTTCTGCCAAAGGACAGCCCATGCACGGCCTCAACGGCGATATCCTGGTGTGGAACCCCATCACCAAACGCCGCCACGAACTCTCTTCGATGGGCGTGCGTGTAAACGCAGAAACGCTGCGCCAGCAACTGGAGATTACCGGACAACTCGATTTTCTGAAGCTGCCCTATCACCAGGCAATTATCAACAAGGAATTGCCACTGAGTATCGGCGGCGGCATCGGACAATCGCGCACGATTATGCTGTTGCTCAAAAAGGCCCATATCGGCGAGGTCAGCGTAACGGTTTGGCCCGAACGCCTCAAGGATATCTGCAGGCAGCATAATATTTTTGTGCTGGAATGAGGTGACAAGGTGACGGCAGTGAACTGACTCAGGAGGTGACGAGGTGACAGCGTGGAACTAACTGGGGTGGTGACGGCATTGAACTGACTCAGTAGGTGACGAGGTGACATTTTTAACATCACCGGTTTATAGAAGTTTCTCCTTCCTTCGCACAGTCGTATAGTCGTATAGTCGTACAGTCTCAAAGTCTCCCCTTGGCCAGTCGCTGCACAAAAACGCGCTCTCCCTGTTGCAGCCTGACCACATAAACCCCGGGTGCCAGCGGAGTGGCATCGAGGGTTGGGGTGTTTTGTGCCTGCCAGATCAATTGCCCGGTAGGGCTGAATAACTGCACCGAAAAAGGCGTCTGTTCGTCGTCGAGTAGGAGGTGGAAAGTTTCGGTGGCGGGGTTGGGGTATAGGCGGAAGCCAGTGCCGGCCTCGGAAATCGAGTTAGTGGCGGTGGCAGTACAAATCACCTCGTTCAGGCGTTGCCAGATGCCGTTATTGAGCAGGTAAGAAATCAAAGAGTTGTCGGGGGCGTTGCCCATGCGTATCATCACCAGGTTTTGCGAGGGCGCCACGTTGACAAACTGCCCATTTTTGCCCATGGCGGCGATATTATCGTTGGGGGCATTGGGGAGCAATTTGCCGTTGAAGACAAATTGAAGTCCGGGGATCATATACGACTCTTTGCCGTTGAGCCACCAGAGATAGCCGTAGGATTTGTTGAGATTTTGCGAGGTGTTGACCATATCATAAAAATACTGCTGATCGTGCAGGATAGTATCGCCTGCCCATACGCCGTGGTTGAGCGTGAGCAGTCCGAAGCGGGCCATGCTACGTGCGTTGCTGAAATAGACGTTATTGTAGCCCTGTGGGAGCCACAAGCCGTTCATGCCGATTTTATTGCGGAGGCGGCTGTTAAAATACAGGCTGAAATTTTGCCCTGTCGCATCGGCGATCACATCGTCGAGCAGGGTATAGGGGGCGTTGTGGTAGGCCCAGCGCGTGCCGGCGTCGGCCAGGTATTGCAGGCAGGAGGGCAGGGTGCAGTAAGGATCGACTACCCCGTCGTCGAGGCCGCTGGTCATGGTGAGTTGGTGGCGCACGGTAATCAGGTCCTCCTTATCTGCGGGGCAGGAAGTCCAGCCGTCGCCCAGATACATGGAAGTAGGATCTTGTAACGAGAGGTAGCCTTCCTCTTGTGCGATACCGGTGAGGAAAGCAGTTAGTGTTTTACCTGCGGAGGCCCAATACCAGAGGCTATCGCGTGTAAATGCGTCGAAGTATTGTTCGAGAACGATTTTGCCGTCTTTGAGTACGATGAAGGCCTTGCTGTTTTCAGAGGCCAGGTAGTCGTAGAGGGCGGGGATATTTTCGGTACACCAGCCGAGTGATTCGGGCGACAGCGTATCCCAGTTGCTACCGGTAAGCGGTGGGAAGTACAGGTTTTGAGCCTGGCCGGTCACAGCGGCCAGGGTGATCAGGATAGAGAGTAGCGTTGATTTCATGCGTGAGGGAGTTTTATATTGGACAAGTGAAGGAAGGAGTGGGTTTAATGAGCGGGGAAGATTTAACACATTGTTGCTTTTAACAGGGCTTTTTTAACGCAAGGGTCGCAAAGGTTACGCAAGGGTCGCAATTGTAATTATAATAGCGCACTTTGCGAAACCTTTGCGCACTTTGCGTTTAAAATGTGTAGAATGTATAATTCTGTATAGTTGTAAAAAAAACTAATTTTATGCTCAATGTGTATTGAATAAAAATTGTCAAAGTGATAAATATAGCCGAGCCATGATACGGACCATAACTATTGACATCATAAACGAAAAAGCTATCAAGTTATAGCTCGCACCGCCAAGTTTTGGGCATGACCGAAGCTCGGGTGCGACCCCGCCCAAAGCGGGGCGCAAAGCCGGAAAAGTTATGCCTAACTTGTCCCGTACCGACAGGTCGGGATAACTTGACTGTGTGCGGTATATTTCATGCCCGTTGTCAAGCAGGGCAGAAAGTAAGCGTTGGCCGATATAACCTGTAGTTCCGGTGAGTAAGATTTTCACGTGCTATCTTGTTCGAGTAGACTGTTATTTTAATAGATTCATCAACCGCTCCATCTCTGTTTTGTTCTCGGGTAATCCAATTGCGCGCTTAACATCCGCTTTTTCTCTTGAAGTGATGTGAAACGACACCGAGGCCGTCAGCTTTTTGCGCTGGGTAGGGTGGTACACAAAGCGGATTACTTCAAAGCGTTCGGGGCCTAGCAGGTCGTAGATGAATCCCAGACTGTTATCGTGTTCGAATTCCTGGAGGGTGAATACTTTGCCCAGGATGCCTACCGGGTTTACCAGCCTGGAGATAGCGCCGGTGCGGTTGCTGGGGACAATTTCTTCGATGAGTTCGGAACTGCTCACCTGCACCAGTACTACGCCGCTGGTATTTTGTTCGATCCATTTGCGGAAGACCTGGATAAAACGGGTGGCCGACAACATGCCGTAGTTGTCGCGAATGCCGGCATCCATT
>JAEUUQ010000554.1 GCA_016787505.1 Saprospiraceae bacterium
CAGATAGGTTTTTTGCTTTTCTCCCAACGGCGTTTCTTCCAGCATTTCACTTAATCCTATTATAGCGTTCATAGGCGTGCGTATCTCGTGGCTCATATTTGCCAGAAACAGCGATTTATACCGGGTTTGCTGTTCGGCCAGCTTTTTTTCTTCTTTGAGGCGGCGTTGCTGCAAGCGGTTGTGTGCAATAGCGTAACCAATGGCAGCGAGCGCCAGGAGTATCAAAAACATAAACCAATTGGTCTGCCAGTACGACGGCTTTATGACAAAGCTGATCAACATTTTTTCTTCGCTCCAGATCCCGTCGGAATTGGCGGCACGCAATAAAAACCGGTAATTCCCGGGCGGCAAATTGGTGTAGCTGGCCCTGCGGAGTATTGCCGGACAAGCCACCCAGTTTTCGTTGTACCCCAATAATTTGTATTGATACTGGTTGGAATAGGGCGATTGTAAATGAATACCCGCAAATTCAATAGTAACGGCATTTTCACCGGGTTTGAGTACGAGGTTGCCGGTGTATTCAGGCGCATTAGTAATCCGGTTGTTATTTATATAAATATTGGTAAGCACCATTTCGGGCGGCGTACTGTCTATTTTAATACGCAAAGGATCAAAAACGACAATACCTTCCTGCGTAACATCAAATAACAAACCCGTTTTACTATTGTACAACGACTTCCGGATATGCGGCTGCGTTTGTAGCGGGTTCATCACATCGTAAATGTGAAATTCGAATGTTTCAGGGTGCATGCGAAGCAGGTAGGCATTGTAAAAGCCTGCCCATACATACCCTGCCCTGTCTGTCGACAAGGAGTTCACAATGTGGGTAGGGAGTCCGTCGCGCTCGGTTAACAACTTGTGATGGAAGGTCCCATCATTTGCTTTTTCTATTTTGACAAGCCCCCCTATAGCGCCTACCCACAGCGCCCCCTGCTTGTCGCACACGCCATCCATGAGTTCCAATTGCGTGTATCTGCCAGTTTTTTTTCTATTGAAAGACAACAGATTGAACTGCTCTGTGCGTTTGGAAATATACCCTACCACGCTCGAAGTAAGGCACCACAACCCGCCTCTCCCATCTTCTAAGATTTCTTCAATTAACATATCGTCAGTCATAGCAGCCGCCACTACCAATCGTTTTTGCCAGGTGCGGCGATTAACTTTCCAAAGGCCGTCGCCTGTGCTGATCCACACTACCTGAGGATTGTCGCTGTCATAATACTGACTCTGGATAAGCCGGTCTGAAAATACAGTGTCCGGTAGTATATTTTTAAAAGTCCGGCGGGCAGGATCCCATAAACTCACCCCCCCCCTGCGCCAACTCACGTGTATGTCTCCTTCAGGCGTCCTGCCTACGTGATTGGCAAAAGGCAGCGGTATGACGCCGTGGGGCAAACTTAAGGATTCGACGTCCTCGCCCAGTCGGGGCGAATAATACATCTGACTACCGTTAAACATGAGTATCCCCCCCAGTTTGTCTTCTACTACCCAAAAGGCGTGGTTGCTGGGTTCGTCGCGACCGAATTTGAGCTGGTATAACTTGTAATTAGGGGGGTTGATATTAGTTTTTCTTAATCCGGTAGGACAAGCAATCCACAGATTACCCAACCGGTCCAAACACATAGCCGAGGTAGTACCGGGGAAAAAACCTTGCAGGCGGCCAGGCGAATAAAAATGTGATACTTTAGCTCCCCTGGGATCCCAATTCACAACGCCCCGGTTGCTTGACAACCAAAGCGAGCCGTCGGGATCTTCTACGATGTCGTTATATACATAATAATGCAACGTATCGGGCAACTTAGCACGCCCAAATGTGCGGGTATCCGGAAAAAACTGGAGTACTAAGGAATCGCAGCTTATCCAAAAATTGCCTCCTTTTTGCTGATAAATGATATTGCAGGACAGCTTTTTATTCGTCTTGGGTGATAGAACGACAACGAGGTCGTAGGTTCTGTCAGCGGGGTGTAGCCACAATAAACCGGCAGAAGACGCAGCCCATATTCTACCCGATCCGTCGCGGTAGAGTCTGTTTATCTGAGGCGCGGGGAAGCCGGGTGGTGTGGATGCGGCAGGTTTCCACGCGATGTATTTTTGCTGGGGAATATTCCATTCAAACAAGCCTTTGTCCATGCCCACCATTACCCGCGAATTATCCAGTGCGCATAAGGCCCTGGGGTTTCCAGAGGCGCCGGGTTTGCCATACCGGATGAAATTCCCTTTTTTCGCATCCAACCGGTTCAGCCCTTCGTAGGTGATAGCCCATATGTCGCCATCGGTTGATTCCATGAGGGCCCATACCCGGTCGCTGTCGATACTGGCGGTATCTTGCGGATCATACTGGTAATGCACATAGTCGTACCCGTCGTACCGGAATAAACCCGACCCCAAGGTACCGTACCAGATGCGCCCCAGCCTGTCGGAGAGTACGTCTTTTGTCAGTGAAGCATAAAATTGAGTGCCCTCGTGCTTGGTCCCTACCGATTCAAAAATTCGCAGCGGTCTTTGCGCCATCAGTACCGGCGGCGCGCAGAGGAACCATACGGCAAACAAGCGTAGGAAGGAAGCGATCAGACTTGGGCTAGAAACCATCATGGCTAATGGTATAATACCCTCCAAGCTAGGGCTCTTTATCCCGCAGTAGTATATTTTTTTATACTTTTTTACGCTTTTCACTTCTTCCTACCATTCCTCCATCTCATCGTCGAGCGGTTGCTGCTGGTAGTACCGTTTGGTAAAAGCGCGTTGTTTTTGCCTTTCTACGACCAGTCGGGCAATGCCGATATGAGGAGGTTCGGGGGCGAGGGGCGACAAGGCGGCGTGCACTTTGCGCTCGTTTACATCGAGGCGGTACATGAGGCTGAGCAGGAATTCCATCCGGTGTTCAATGAGATCGGCAATGCGCTCGGAGAGCATCTCGAGCAGTTGCGCTTCGCTAACCAGGTCTTCCGCCGGTTCGGGCATCTCAAAGTCGTGGGTAATGAGTTCCGCTGTGGTTTTTAGATCTTCGGATTCCATTTTTTTTATTTTGAAAGCTCGCTTTTTACTACTGTAGCAGGCGTTATCTCGTCAATAGACCGGCAACCGGAAAGCCGCATGGTCAACTCGAAGTCGGCCACCAAATTCCGGATGACTTCATTCACCCCCTTTTCACCTGCCAGGGCAAGTGCGTACACATACGGACGGCCAATACACACGGCGTTGGCGCCCAGCGCCAGGGCTTTAAACATATCGGCGCCGCAGCGCACTCCGCTATCAAGTAAAACGGGGATCTGGCGATTTACCGCCTCTGCTATGCCCGGCAATGCCCCAATGGTGGAAATTGCCCCGTCGACCTGCCTGCCGCCGTGGTTCGACACGACGATGCCGTCGATACCCAAATCTATCGCATTGCGGGCATCATCGGGGTGCAATATGCCTTTTAACAGGATGGGCAATTTGGTATACTGGCGCAACAAGGACAATTGATCCCATTGCAACGCCGGATTGGTGTAAATGTTGATAAATTTTCGAACGGCTTTGAGCGGCGCCCTCGAGCGCACGTTTTTCAGCAGCCCACCCGGGTAGGCCCGCATGAGTTCAGCCACCGACAAGAGGGTGTCCAAGGTAAGCGACTGGCGCGGCGCCGGCGCACTGTTGTCATCGGGCTCCTGCATTAATCGCCTGAAAACCGGGTCGCTGGTGTATTGAGCAATGCCCTTGCCTCTCAAAAAAGGCAGGTAGGCCATGTCCAGGTCGCGCAAGCGCCAGCCCAGCATCGTCGTATCGAGGGTGACCACGATAGCGCCGCAGCCGCAGGCCTCCGCGCGTTTTACCAGGCTCTCCACCAATTCGTTTGATCGGCTCCAATACAATTGAAACCAACGCGGACTATCGCTCATCACTTCACATACTTTCTCCATCGCCACCGATGCCTGGTTGGAAAAAATATACGGCACGCCGAGCGAAGCGGCGGCGGCGCCCACCGCCAGGTCGGCCTTGCGATGCGCCATTTCGAGCACGCCTACGGGAGAAAGCAATAAAGGCGCCGGCAATTTTTGCCCAAATAATTGCACCGAAAGGTCGCATTGCGACACGTCGCGCAGCATACGCGGCACGATTTGCCATTGGTCAAAACCATGCCGATTGTTGCTGATGGTGGTCTCCACCCCAGCCCCGCCGGCAATGTAGGCGAAGGCCTCGGGGCTCATCCGGTCTTTGGCAAGCGCCTCAAGGGTATTCAAATCGGTGGGAATAGCCGGTTTTTTTCCGCTCACGCCGGTGAGATAGATAAACCTTTGGCGGTCGAGAGCCGAAAAAATTCCCTTCATACAGTTGCTTTTTGTGGCAAATTACGAAAGAATTGCCGATAATTCGGCACAATTAATTGTCGCACATGACCAATTTACAGCTATTAACACAACATACGCCTAGTCCGATACAGGAGGTGTCACTACCTGCACTGGAAGGCTGCGACGTGCGGTGGCTGGTCAAACGCGACGACCTGCTTGCTCCGCCCGAAGCCCCCGATTTCTGCGGCAACAAGTGGCGAAAAATGAAGTACAACCTCCTCGAAGCCGGCCAACAAGGTTGCACCAGGCTGATTACGATGGGTGGCGCTTTTTCCAACCACATAGCAGCAGTAGCCGCCGCCGGACTGCTTTTTGGCGTCGATACCGTGGGTTATATCCGCGGCGAAGCGGCGTATCCGCTCAACCCCACCCTGCAAGGCGCCATCGATAACGGCATGAAACTCCGCTTTGTGAGCAGGGAGGCCTACCGGCAACTGCGCGAAAAGGGGTTGCAGCCGGAATACCCCGGCGACTACCCCATCCCCGAAGGCGGCACCAATGCCCTGGCTATGCCGGGTTGCCGCGAATTGGGCGAAGAATTGCTACACCAACTCGATGATCCCGGTCGTACCACGGTTGCCGTTGCCTGCGGCACCGGCGGCACTTTGGCCGGCCTCATCATGGGGCTACAAGGCGTTAACTGCCTCGGCATCCCCGTGCTGAAAGGCGACTTTATGACTACAACGGTACAAGGCTACCACGACTTATTCACCGGCCGTCAATGGCCCCACTGGCAAACCATCGACGGCTTTCATTTCGGCGGCTACGCCAAAATTACCCCTGTTTTATTGTCTTTTATGTCCGATTTTTATACCCAAACAGGCATCCCGCTCGATAAGGTTTATACCGGAAAATTGTTTTACGCGATATTCGAGCTCATTCAATCCGGCTTTTTTTCCCCGGGCAGCACGGTGGTGAGTATTCACAGCGGGGGACTTCAGGGGAATTAGTTTTCGGTTGTGGGTTGTGGGTTGTGAGTTTTAACAGACAAACCCACAACCCATAACCCACAACTCACAACTCACAACCCTTCACCAACACCCGTTCAATCAAATTGCTACCAAAAGCATAAGGCAGATAAGCCACGGAAGGCATCGGCCGGGTAATAAACACATTGGCCAACTTGCCCGGGGTAATGCTGCCGCAATCGGCTGATAACTCCATGGCTGCGGCGCCGTTGATGGTGGCGGCATTGATGGCTTCTTCGGGTACCATGCGGAGTTTGATGCAGGCCAGGCTGATCACAAAAGGCATACGCCCTGAGGGAGTCGTACCGGGATTGTAGTCGGTGGCGAGGGCGACCGGCAGGCCGGCATCCAGCATGCGGCGGGCCGGTGGGTAGTGCTCGTCGTTGAGAAAAAAAGGCGCCGTGGGCAACAAAGTGGCGATCGTTTGGCCGCCGGCGAGGCAGGCGATTTCCTCATCGGTGAGTACTTCGAGGTGGTCGACCGACACGGCGCCTCGCGATACGCAGGCTTCAATGCCGCCCATGCTATTAAACTGGTTGGTGTGGATTTTGGCTTTCAGTCCGTAACGCGCGCCGGCTTCGATAATGCGGGTCGTCTCTTCCACGCTGAAAAAGTTTTTCTCGCAGAAAGCATCGACATAATCGGCCAGGCCTTCGTCTGCAATTTGGGGTAGCAGTCGCTCGATGAGCAGTTGCATATAGCCCTCGCGGTTGTCGCGGTATTCAGCGGGTAGGGCATGGGCGCCCAGGAAAGTGGCTTTGATGGGCATATTGCTCATCTCTTTCAGTCTCCTGATCACGCGCAGCATCTTGAGTTCGCTGTCTTCGCTCAGCCCGTAGCCGCTTTTGATTTCTATCGCGCCGGTGCCCATGCCGCGTACTTCTTCGAGCCGTTGGTAGGCTTGTTCTACCAAGACCTCTTCGGGCGTTTCGCGGAGTCGCCGCGCCGAGTTGAGAATGCCTCCGCCGCGTCGGGCTATTTCTTCATAGCTCAGGCCCATGATGCGGTCCACAAATTCGGTCTCGCGGCTGCCGGCGAATACCAGGTGGGTATGCGAGTCGCACCAGCAGGGAAACACCATGCCCCCTCTGGCATCAATCTGCATATCGGCACGCGCCGGGCATTCCGACATCGGCCCAAAAGCGGCAATGCGTTCGCCTTCGATGAGCAAATAGGCATCATGTAATACCGGCAAGGTTTGCATGCCGGCTCCGCGCACCAGCCCGGTTTCAGCGGGCAGGGTTTGCACGAGCGTGTGGATGTGGTGGATTAGCATTTTTTTTTGTTTTAGCAGTCAGCGCTCAGCACTCAGGTCTATTAAACTATTCGCTGAGTGCTGAGTGCCGACTGCTGATTGCTGACTAACGGCCTCACTTCTTCATCAATTTCCCCTGCCACAGCATCCCCCCCCCGGCTTCGATGGCGCATAGGTATAAGCCGGGAACCAACCCGGAGATATCCAACACAAGTTGCGGTTGTCCTTCGGGCAGCGGGGCGCGGCGCAGGGTTCGCCCCGTCGCATCGCAGAGCCGCCAGGAGGCCCCTTGGGGAAGCCGCTGCCGGGGTTCTATTACCACGTATTCATCGGCGGGATTGGGGTAGACTTTTACCGGAATTTGCCCCACACCGATTTCACGGCTGGAGGTGACGATCACCTCTATCCACTCGCAGTGGGTATGGCTCGCATTTTCATTGCTCACCGTGAGGCATACTTCGTATAAACCCGGCGCGGTATAGGCGTGCACGGGATCCTGTTCATTACTACCCGTTGAGCCGTCGCCGAAATCCCACTGCCAGGTATCAGGAAAAAACAGGCTGTAATCCCAGAAATGAGCTTCCAGGCCCTGCACGACATACCGGAAAGCGGCCTGCGGGTGGTGATCCAGGCCCAGGGTGTCGCAAGGACTGCCATCCTGCGGGCCCAAACCGTAGTAGGGACTGTTGGGGATGCCGAACGCGTTTAGGGTCGGCAGTTCCAGGCCGTGTTGCTCCATCTGACAGTTTGCACCTTGCCCATTGGGATTATGGATAATGTGCAGGTGTTTTACGGTGTTGGGAGCTGTTATATATATTTTCCCGTCGGGGGCTAATTGGCAAAGAAAA
>JAEUUQ010000622.1 GCA_016787505.1 Saprospiraceae bacterium
CACTTTGCAATGTGAAATTGTACTGCGCGCTGGATGGACCGAGGACAAGGGTGAGTTCGCCGCGGTTGGGATTGGGATATAAAGAAATTACAATTTCTATCGGCTTTTCTTCTTGTTGCGGCGCTTGAGAACGGTTTTCCAACGCTTCCCGGCATGTCGTTGGATAGTAAAATCGGTGCAACAGGGAATAGGCCTGGTAGATGGCTTCTCCGCCCTCGGCTGGGCACCAGGCAGCTATGGATTCCAGCGCCTGTTTTTGCCCGGCATTGGGCATAGCTCTTCCTGCGGCCAACATGTCGAGGGCAACGGTTAATAGCTCTTTTTTATTTACAGCCGGCAAGCTTGTCGCTGTAATACCGCTGTTTATTGCGATTAAACCGTTGATAGCAGATTGGCGCTGGGCTGCCCAGCCCGATTCCAAGCTGTCTCTTTGATTCACGACAGCTTGCAGATTTAATTCTATTAGTTCCAACTCCTGTACCAGGTAAGCGGGGGCATTGGGCTGTAGGGAGGATACCTGGCCTTCCTTCTCTATCCAATCTGCTGTCAGTTCCGTGATAGCTGTATCGAGGCTATCCAGGGTATTTTGCAAACCGGCTGGTTTGCGATCCAGACTTGCCAGGCCTTCTTCCACCGCCGAAAGCAGGCCTGATTCTCCGTTTTGGTGGGTGGTGTAAAAACTCTGTAAAGCCGGGTTGCCCAACAATACAGGTTCAGCCTGTATGGCCTGCAACAGGTTGCGACCCGCCATCCACTGCGCGCCGGCGCCGTAAGCCGATAAGCCCCCATCAGCTACTATCTCAAATATATCCTCGCTTACTCCTGATGGATTGTTAACTACCATCTGAGAGCACTCGTAATAGTTGCCTGATTGAGTTGCAAACCAATCACCCGGCATGCCGCCATCCACCCATATTGTCTGCGGGTGATAGGGTAGTTGGTTGGTATGGACTATGAACATTGAAGTGAAAGCGAGTAAAGCGTCCCCCCAATAACTCGCCCCAAAATTTTCAGGGTCATTGGGATCAATACCCAACCACTGATTGCCTTGTTTGTCCTGGGGAGAAGTGACGGCGTAGTACAATTGCAGCCCGTCGCTTGCCGTGCCGGCAGGCGGCGTCAGGTGCACAAGTGAATTGCCGCTTATACGGGTACAGGTTGCCGTACCGCTACAGCCGCAGTCGCCTTCAAAAACAAGGGCATGGCCGGTAGCCTTCACGTCATTGCACGTCACGCTAATATTGGGGCTGTTTTTTACATAAATACCAAAAACATATTCCGTAGTTTGCGTTTCCACTATGTTTTCGGCAATAATGCCGTTTTTGGCCATGGCTACGCCGATAGCCTCACCGTAATTACCCATCTTGACCGTATTTTGCCGGATATACACGCCGCCTGCCGTTACTAGAATACCGCCTGCCGCAGTTTCGCCGTCAAAGTCTTGAATTTCAATAGTATTTTCATCCACGAGATGCGTACCGGTAACTGCCTGTGCTGCGCTATTGCCGGAAACATCCATGTAATTGATTGCCACGCCTATTCCGGTATCGAAAGCCAATATCGGGCGGCTCACGATAGTATTGTCCAATATCTCAATGCGGTTGGCCGCTATTGTACTCCACAACACGGCCCCATGCGTGCAATCCATGTCATTTCTTCGCACCCGCGCCGTTCTACCGCCCAGATTGTAAGCAATTACGCCAAAGGAAGTGTTATCCATGGTATTATCGTCGAAGTTAAACGTGGCCGATTCTGCCTGCAGGCCGACCATACAGTTCACAAACTGGTTGTGACGGATATTGGCCAATGCAGCTGCTTTTTGCACATAAATGGCGTTAGATTGCGTTTCTTCCGCCGTTAAATCAACAGGAAAAAAGCCGGCGGAAGTTTCTCCGCTCCTGATGTTCTCAAAAATATTGTTGGCGATCTCATAACGGCAATTGACGCCTAATATGCCGTTTGAAATATCCTTGAATTGATTGGCCTGGCCGGCATTGGCGCCTATAGCCATAGCAAAAGTGGGATTGTTCAGTCCGAATACGCCCGCATAGGTTCGGGGAGCATAGTGCGTTTGGCCGGCGTAAGCGGCCAACATCGTGCCTGTTGATGAAAATGTACACCCGCTGAGCGAGGTGAACGGCGGTGTGATCACAACAGGACTGGAGGGCACGCCTCCGTCGGCAAATACGCCTATGTAATTGCGGTTAAATATGCTATTGGTTGCGTAAAGAGCGCTTCGCCGTTGCATCGCCACGGCGTATTCCGCATCCTGTATTAGCGTATTAACAAGCGTTAATCGCAGATAAGCAGCAGAAGCACTGTTGGGATTTACCATAAATGAAATACCTTTCCACATTTGAAAACAACCGTGTAAACCGCCGTTTTCCGACACATCGATCAGGCG
This sequence comes from Saprospiraceae bacterium, assembly GCA_016787505.1. Classification (GTDB taxonomy): domain Bacteria; phylum Bacteroidota; class Bacteroidia; order Chitinophagales; family Saprospiraceae; genus JABWBR01. The sequence continues at coordinate 2,405 of JAEUUQ010000622.1, forward strand.
CAGGTGTCCCGCCACCTCGATGATGATCTGTGAACCGGGCTGCATGCGTATTTCTCCTCCGGTTATCGTGAATGTGCCACTTACCCGCAAAACCCCGTTAACAACCAGGCAACTGCCGGTATTATCATAGGGGTTGGCCGGAAGCAGTTGCGCAATGTCAGTCCCTGTGCCGGCATCAATGACCAGGCAGCCATCATTGGAGCAACGCCCCGTTTCCTGGGCGGTAAGTCGAGTCAAAGCAATTAATAACAACGTAAATACAAATAGGGGGGGGTAAACCGAATACTTAAGGTCTTCATAATAATGCTATTTTAAGGTTTATAAATGAACGACATATTATACTTCCCGTTGCCAATGCAGACGATCGACTATTTGATCGTAATCAAATCAATAGACTAATTATGACGGAATAATAATTGTTAGACAAAATAATGATAGCTATACATCCACGATGCCAAGATAGTAAAATGCGTTTGATCATCCAACTAAATTGTTATTCGGAAAAAAGTCAAAAGCTAATATATATACCAAATTAAGCGTTAATATTGGTATTGATAATACGATTAATACGGTTATGCGCTACATTATACTCTTTCTCTTGTTTGCATTTTCCTTTTCGACCGCCATCGCCCAGTCGAAACAAATCCAGCACTACTCTTTCGAAGTGGCGCCGCAGATCACCACCGTCAAGGTAGACGTAGTGGGCAACTACGTAGAAGTCACTAATTGGCCGGGCAACCTCTTAATGGTAGAAATTAAAGCCGAATTAAACGGCGCCAGCGATGATATCCTCAACCACCTTTTCAAAGAGGGCCGCTACGCCGTGGAAGCCGACGCTAAAGAAGATAATAGTATTTTTGTTTACACAAAAGTTAAAGAACGCAACCCCCTGAAAACCAAAAAAGGAGGCAGTATTATCGAACGCGTGCACTACCGCGTATTTATTCCCGATAGTTTTACGAAAGTTAATAATAACCTGTGGACCCGCGAGGTGGAAGCCGAAGTACCCGCTCCTTCGGAGGAGAAAGGGAATTAAAGGTTGTCTGTTATCCGTTCTCGGTTATCCGTTTCTTATCTTTGCCAATTAAACTTTAACAGAGAACCGACAACAGAGAACCGACAACAGATCTCATGTTCAAACTCATTCGCATTTCGACATCGATGGCCTTTCGCACGCTGGGTGCTAACCCGCTGCATACTTTACTTTCCACCCTCGGCATCGTCATCGGGGTAGGCGCCCTGGTGGCTATCCTTGCCCTCGGCGACGGCATGGAAAAATACGGCCGCGAGCAAATTTCGGGCACTACCGACCTGCAAGCCCTGGAGGTCATCTCCAAAACCAAAGACAAGATAGACGGGGTGTGGATTGACCGCGAAAAAGTAGAAATTTTAACGCCCGAAAAGGCTGATATTTTAGCCCAAAGCCTGGGGCCTGTCGTGGAGCAATACGGCCTCCACACTACCGTAAGCGGCATGGTTGCCCTGGCGGGCGACACGGCCCAGCGCCCGGCCCTGCTCAGCGGAGCCACCAATTTCGACCTGAAAAACAAACTCGAAGTAGCCCACGGCCGGCTTTTTCAAGCCGGGGAAGTCAGCCGCGGCGATTCGGTGGTTATCTTGTCATACTCCCTGGCCGAAAAGCTGGCCAAAGCCGACAAACCGCAGTCTATGCTGAACCGGCGCCTTCAATTCCGGCAGCACACCTTTACTATCGTAGGTATTCTGCCTTCTTCCGAACAGATGGAGTCCCCCCGCGTATTGGTCCCCCTGTCGTTTATCGACGATGACTTGCTCCAAGAACACCCGCCCACGCTGGCCCTGCTCACCAACGACGTAGAGCAGGTACCCGCCGTCAAAACCAACACAGAGCGATGGCTCGACGCCAATACCGCCGGCGGTAAAGCCGCTTTCGATATCTACACCAATGATTTCCGTGTCGAGCAGGTAAGAAAAGGCATTCGGGTATTCAAAGTCGTGATGGGCCTTATCACCGGCATTGCCATCGTAGTGGGCGGCATCGGCGTGATGAACGTGCTGCTCATGTCTATCACCGAACGCACCCGCGAAATTGGCATCCGCAAAGCCATCGGCGCCCGGCGCACCGATATTGGGGTGCAATTCCTGGCAGAGGCGATGGTTATCTCCGTTGTCGGCAGTCTGCTGGGTTTTGGGCTGGGCATGCTAACCGTAAATATCGCCATACCCATCGTGCGCATGACAACCGGCGTGCCTTTTTTCGCCGCTTTTAACCCCCAATCACTGGTTGTGGTGGTGATGGTGGCCATTATCATCGGTATCGTTTTCGGCTCGTATCCCGCCTGGAAGGCAGCGAAGCTGACGCCGGTGGAGGCGATTAGGAGAGAGTGACCAGGAGAGGGGGAGAGGGGGCGATCATGCTGGCTGACTTTAGATGCCAAATTTTCACCCATCCATTCCCGACAGGCAATCTGTACAAAGTATACTCAGTCCCACCGTCACGAACTGTGATCATTTGGAGGAAATGATTAGAATGAACACCAAATAACATACCCCAAAGAACCCCGCTTGCCTTATATTCGTTATATTTGCTAAACAAGCATGCCAAGCGTTTGCGTAGAAATTGTCACCCTGATTCCATCAAAAGACAAAATCAATGTATATGGGTGTTAATCAAATATTAGAGTTGGTAAAACAACTGCCGTATGTAGAGCAACTGACTGTGGCAGAGGCCATTTTGCATTCGATCCTTCAGCAACAGCGTGGACACACCTATACGGATGAAGAAGATGCCAGGCTTTCTATAGCTGCCGAGGCTCTTTTCTCAGACTACGAAAAGGATGAAGAGCTGACTGTTTTTACGCAACTAGATGGAGAAAGCATCTATGAAGAGAAATGAAATATGGTTAATTAACCTGGACCCGGCTATAGGAGCAGAGATCAAGAAAACCCGGCCTGCAGTGATAGTCAGTGCAAACGGACTCGGAAAGTTGCCCCTTCGCGTTATAGTTCCCATTACGGATTGGAAAGATCATTATTCAGTTGCTGAGTGGATGGTTAAATTGGTACCAGATGGAGCCAATAATTTATCAAAAGTATCTTCGGCTGATTGTTTTCAGGTCAGATCTGTTTCTACTGACAGATTAGTGAAACCTATAGGCAAGCTGTCGTCAAATGAAATGGCACTCATCGAAATAGCGTTAACGAAGGTGCTTAAAATTTGAAAGTACAACTTGCACCGCCCTTATTTCCTAATGTATTTGTAGCCGATAGGCCCAAGATCCCACCGTCCGATTTTCCTGAAGTTTGCACACCAAACACACCGCCCAACATGCTACTGGAACGACAATCGCTAACCCTGCTGGAAAAAGCCCTGCGGGAACTGGAAGCCGGCTTTGAACTGCCCATGCTTTCGCACGATTACCCTTATGAGGAGATGGAAAAAGTGCTGCTGACCGTGGCGCAGCGGATGCGCGACAACTACCCGTATTTTCACCCCTTGTATGCCGGACAAATGCTGAAGCCGCCGCACCCGCTGGCCCGCGCCGCCTACATGCTGGCCATGTGGATCAACCCCAATAACCACGCCTTGGATGGAGGTCGCGCCAGTTCGGCGATGGAAAAAGAGGTGGTGCGCGACCTGGCGGCTATGTTCGGCTGGGGCGCACACCTGGGCCACCTCACCGGCGGCGGCACCATGGCCAACCTGGAGGCGCTGTGGGTGTCGGGGCAATTGCAGCCCGGGAAGTTCGTCGTTGCTTCCGAATTCGCACACTACACCCACCAGCGTATTTCGGGCGTTTTGCAACTGCCTTTTCGCAAAGTAGCCGGCAATGCCCGGGGCGAGATGGACCTCGTCGCACTTGAGCTTTTACTCGAAGAAGGAAAAGTTGGCACGGTGGTCGTCACGCTCGGCGCAACCGGCACCGGCGCTATCGACCCGCTGGCCGACGTGCTCCAACTACAAAAACGCTACGGCTTTCGCATCCATGTCGATGCGGCGTATGGGGGGTATTTTGGACTGGCCGACAACCTGACTCCCGAAGCCCGCCGGCATTTTGACCATATTTCGCAGGCCGATAGTATTGTGATAGACCCCCACAAACATGGCTTGCAGCCCTACGGTTGCGGTTGTGTGTTATTCAAAGACCCGGCGGTGAGCAAATTTTACCTGCACGACTCGCCGTACACTTACTATAGTTCGAGCGATATCCACTTGGGTGAAATAAGTCTGGAATGCTCGCGCCCCGGCGCTGCGGCGGTAGGGCTTTGGGCTACCCACCAATTGCTGCCGCCGGTAAAAGGCGGGGTTTTTGCCGCCGATATGAGTGCTTGTCGCAACGCGGCGCTGGCGCTGTACGAGCGCCTCAAAGCCGATTCCAGGTTTATTACATTCCTCGAACCCCAACTTGACATTGTGATCTGGGCGCTGCCGGGGCAGAGCACCTCGGAGATGTCGGCGGCTGCAAACCGCTATTTCCACGAGGCCGAAGACCGACATTTGTATTTGTCTCTATTCAAATACCCGGCAAAGTACCTGGCGAATTGGGGAATTGACGTACCCGTCGACAGCGAATACCTGACCTGCCTGCGTTCCTGCTTAATGAAACCGGAACACGGGGATTGGCTGGAGATGATATGGGGGAAAATGCTGGGAGGGGTGACGACCACGTAGGATGAACGTTTACCGTTCACCGCCATGGTGGTGACAAGGTGACAAGGTGACAAGGTAAAATGAATCCAAAACCCAAACAATACGTATAATTACAAAACAAGCTAAACCAGCACGATGACAACACCTAAACACCAGAAAAAAAAACAACAGCCGGCTGTCGGCCCTTCTATTACGGCCAAACCGTGGTTTTGGGCAGCCATTATTGCCGCAGTGGGCCTGTTTTTATACGCCGACACACTAAAATACCCGCTTACCTACCTCGACGATAGCATTCTTATTGAAGAAAATTATCTTTTTAATAAAGACATCTCCAACCTCGGGCATGCTTTTGAAAGGGGCGTTTTTAGCGAAAAAGACGACACCTACTACCGGCCTCTACTGCTGCAATCGTTTATCATCGACAACCAGTTGTGGGACTTGCAATTGCGGGGCTACCGGCTTACCAACCTGTTCCTGCACCTGTTATCCGGCGTATTGGTCTTTTACCTGTTTTTAGCGCTTCGCATCGGCAGGGAAACCGCCTTTTTTCTGGCGGGTTTATTTGTGGTGCACCCGGCCTTGAGCCAGGCTGTTAGCTGGGTGCCGGGCCGCAACGACTCCATGCTGGCGGTTTTTGTGCTGCTGCAGGTACTTAGCGCAATCCGGTACGTGCAGACCGGGCAGATCAAGTGGTTATTGTGGCAGAGCTTAGCCTATCTGGCTTGTTTGTTTACTAAAGAAACGGGCATCATTGCTGCAGTAGGCGCGGCAGGTATCCTGCTCGTGTGGTTTGAGGGCTGGTCGCAGAAAAAGCGGATGGCGGCATTGGCCGGCGCCTGGCTGGGCGTCACCTTGATATGGGCGTTCATCCGGTCGCAGGCCACGCTGGCCAAGGGAGAAGTCACCCCTGGCGACATGGCTTCGGCGGTAGGGGAGCGCCTGCCGCTGGTATGGCAATACTTTGGAAAAGCCATATTCCCGTTTAACCTGTCGGTTTTCCCTAATCAATACGATACCGTGCATTACTGGGGATTGGCTGCGCTGGTTGTCGTAGGCGCCTTGGTCTATATGGCCGGTCGCCCCCATTGGCGTTATGCCGCAGCCGGCTTTGCCTGGTTTTTGTTGTTTCTGCTGCCAGCGCTGGCCGTACCCAAAACCCTCAACGACGAGGCCTACGAACACCGCCTCTACCTGCCCATGATAGGCCTGTTGCTGATAGTGGCGCATTCGCTGCTGGTGTACAACCCATTAAAACCCATACAAAAATACGCCTTATGGGGC